>PLMX01000110.1 GCA_003142635.1 Syntrophaceae bacterium
GCATAAGGGTCGGCAATGGTCTTGAAGACCAAGGCGGAAAAAGGCGCCGATTCCTCAGGTATCCTTGTTTCTGCTTCGTCTTTGCCGGGTTTTTTCCCTGTAACAGGGCCGCGTTCGACCGGGGAGGGGAGGGCATTAATTACGAGATCGATAAGGGGTGCAATGCCGATATTTTTCGTTGCGGATCCGCAGGCAATGGGTAAGAGACTCAGGGACGTTAGGCCCTTCTTTAGGCCCGCCTTGAGTTCCTCTTCACTGAGTTCCCCGGCATCCAGATATTTGTCCATTAGTTTTTCATCGGACTCTGCGATATCTTCGACCATGTTCTCTCGGTATTTATCCACGATGTCCTTCATGTCGGCGGGAATATCCGTCGATTTATACTTGCCGCCGGCGCCGTCAAAAATGAGGGCCTTTTTAGCTATGAGGTCGATGACTCCCTTGAAATTATCCTCCTTGCCGATCGGCAGAAATACAGGTGTGGCTTTTTTGCCAAGGCGGCTCTTGATTGTCTCGATACTTGCAAAAAAATCGGCCCGCTCACGGTCCATCCTGCTGATATATACGATGCGGGGAAGTTTATACTCGTCGGCGTATTCCCATACCTTCTCGGTCTGAAATTCGACGCCTCCTACCGCATCAATTACGACAACTGCTCCATCGGCTACGCGGAGACAGTTCCTCGTATCATAGGAAAAATTGGAATCTCCCGGCGTATCAAGGATTGTTATTTTATGCTTTTCCCATTCGAAGAAATTTGTTGCCGCACTGATGGAAATGCGCCGCTTCTGCTCTTCCGGTTCAAAATCCATTGATGAAGTTCCATCATCAACCCTCCCCTGCCTGTCGGTCTTGCCGGCGATGAAAAGGAGGGACTCGCAGAGAGAGGTCTTCCCTGTTGCTCCGTGCCCCACAATTGCTATATTTCTTAACGAGTTAGATTCATATTTTGACATGGAAACTCCTTTCTGCAGTTACGGTCGCAATTGGTAAAGATGTTTGCGGTGTGTAGCGTATTCCCCGTTGCAAAGTCAAGTCAATTTTCTATAAGAAGGATAAACTTTGCTTGACATTTGGCGTGATTGTGGTAGTTGTACACGCCCGGTTTGTTGTAAGGATGCGCGAAAGGAATAAAGATGCCCAGAAATTTTTATACCTTCCTGATAATCCCCAAGAGAAAAAGTTCAGCGAAGAGATTGACCCTTTCAAACAAGGTCTTGAAGGGCATTGCCTTTTGTGTAATGGTTGTTATCCTGGCATCCATGTACACCTATTACGATTACATCAGAATAAAGAGGGACAAAATTGAGCTGGAACGTTTGAGAAGGCAGACAAGGGAACAGAAAGTTCAGATCGAAGATCTCGCGGAGAAGGTAAACAATTTTACATTGAGGATGGAAGAACTCAGTCAGCTCGATAAAAATATCAGGGCTATGACCAATGTCGAAGAGAAGCGCTACAAGGGGCAGGTCCTCGGCATCGGAGGCTCGATAAACGACGAAACAAGGATAAAATCGCACGCCGAAACTGACCAGCGGATAGTCATCGCCAAGATTGATCAAAATGTCGAGCAACTGTCCAAAGACGCAATCGAGCAGAAGAATAGTTTCAATGAGTTGTTCAAATTCCTTAAGAAACAGAAGTCCATACTCGCTGCGACGCCGTCGATTTGGCCGGTTCAGGGCTGGGTTACATCGGAGTTTGGATTCAGATCATCACCGCTCGGCGAAGGCAGAGAATTTCACAAGGGAATTGATATTGCAACGCGGGTGGGCGTGCAGGTGGTGGCGCCTGCCGATGGTTTAGTTTGCGAGATAGCCTATGATCGGGACGTGGGACACATGGTTAAGATAAATCATGGATACGGGATGATGAGTTGGTACGGTCACCTCCTGAGAACTGCCGCCAAGCAGGGGAATATGGTCAAGAGGGGAGACCTCATAGGTTATGTCGGGAATTCCGGACGAAGTACGGGCTCGCATCTCCATTACTCCGTAATACTAAACGGCATTCCCGTTAATCCGAGAAAATATTTGAATTAGATTTGCCCGCATGCACCTCTTGTGCGGGAAGGATCGTTATTCGTTATCTAACAGCCGGGTTTGATACCGGTTTTTTTTTGAGAGGATGATCTATGCTGGGGTCCTTGCTGGGAAAGGTAATCGGCAGTAAAAATGACCGGGAATTAAAGCGACTGTCCTTTATTGTTGATGAGGTAAATGATCTTGAGCCCGTGATGATGGGCCTGAGTGACGGAGAACTGAAAGCGAAGACGCCGTATTTTAAGGAGCGCATCGCCGGCGGCGTGGAACCCGACGATATCCTGACGGAGGCCTTTGCCGTTGCAAGGGAAGCAGCGAGAAGAACCTTACTGATGAGGCCCTTTGATGTTCAGGTTATTGGGGGCCTCGTCCTCCACGAAGGAAGGATTGCGGAGATGAAAACCGGAGAGGGGAAGACACTGGCGGCTACCATGCCCCTCTATCTGAACGCCCTGTCCGGGGAAGGTTGCCACCTGGTGACTGTAAATGATTATCTTGCAAAGAGGGATGCGCAGTGGATGGGGCCTGTATATAAATTCCTCGGCCTCACTGTCGGAGTCATCGTTCATGGGATGGATGATCCTGAAAGAAGGATGGCATACAACGCCGACATCACTTACGGCACGAACAATGAGTTCGGTTTTGATTACCTCCGTGATAATATGAAGTTCAGCCTTGAGGATTATGTTCAGAGGGACTTCAATTATGCGATCGTGGACGAGGTGGACAGCATCCTCATCGATGAGGCGAGAACACCTCTGATAATATCAGGCCCGTCGGAGGAATCTACAGATAAATACTACAAGATCAATCAGGTGATACCGAGATTGAGGAGGGAGAAGGACTACACTGTTGACGAAAAGAGCCGGACCGTAGTGCTTACGGAAGAAGGTGTCGCCAGGGTTGAAAGTTATCTTAAGGTACAGAACCTCTTTGAGCCCAAAAATATAGAGCTTCTTCACCACGTGAATCAGGCATTAAAGGCCCATACACTCTTCAAGCGCGATGTTGATTATCTGGTTACAGAGGGTCAGGTCATAATTGTTGATGAGTTCACAGGCAGGGTCATGCCGGGCAGAAGATACAGTGACGGCTTGCATCAGGCTTTGGAAGCGAAAGAAAAAGTTAAGATAGAGAGGGAAAATCAGACACTTGCATCAATAACGTTCCAGAATTACTTTAGGATGTATAAGAAGCTTGCGGGAATGACAGGCACGGCAGACACGGAGGCTGCCGAATTTAACAAGATATATAACCTCGATGTCTGCGTGGTCCCCACCAATATGCCCATGATCAGGGTGGATAACTCTGATGTGATTTACAAGACTGAGGCGGAAAAATTTAATGCGGTGATCGAGGAGATTAAGGAACTTCACAAGGAAAAGAGGCCCGTTCTGGTAGGCACAATATCCATCGAAAAGTCCGAACTCCTGAGCAAATATCTTTCGCGGACCGGAATCAAGCACCACGTCCTGAACGCTAAGCACCACGAAAAAGAAGCGGAGATTATTGCCCAGGCGGGGCAGCCGGGCATGGTAACCATATCAACCAATATGGCGGGCCGCGGGACCGACATAAAGCTCGGCGAAGGAGTCGCTGAGGTTGGTGGACTGCACATCCTCGGGACGGAGAGGCATGAGAGCCGCCGCATCGACAATCAGCTCCGGGGCAGGTCGGGGCGCCAGGGTGATCTCGGGTCTTCGCGTTTTTATCTTTCGCTCGAGGATGATCTTCTGCGCATTTTCGGTGCAGAGAGAATCTCGTCCGTTATGGACAGGATCGGCATGGAAGAAAACCAGCCCATTGAACACAAGCTGATATCGAAGGCTATAGAAAATGCGCAAAAAAGGGTCGAGGCTCATAATTTTGATATCCGCAAGCACCTGCTCGAATTTGACGATGTAATGAACAGGCAGAGACAGGTGATTTACGAACAGCGCAAGAGGGTGCTCAAGGGAGCGGACCTGTGGTCTGACGTGGAAGAGATGCTGGAAGAGCTGGCCGGCGAAACAGTCTCGCAGTACGTGGACGAGAAGTCCCACCCGGAGGAATGGAACCTGAGGGGATTGGACGATATCGTTTTCAAACAATTCTCATTGCGCTTAAACTTGACTGAGACGGGGAGAGATCTCAGCAGCGATGCGATTGAAGATATGCTCGTTGACGCTGCGAAAAGCCTGCTGAAAAAAAAGGAGGAGGAATACGGCAAAGAGCTCATGGATTATCTGATGAAGGTAATCATGTTGCAGTCTATTGATTCTCACTGGAAAGATCATCTCCTGAGCATGGACCACTTAAAGGAGGGCATAGGCCTCAGAGGTTATGGACAGAAGGATCCTGTCCGGGAATACCAGAAAGAGGGCTATGAAATGTTCATGGAAATGATCCACCGCATTAAAGAGGATGCCATTGAAAAACTCTGCATCGTCAGAATCCAGAAGCAAGAAGAAGTCGAAGAGATGCAGGAAGAGGCGAGTCAGGATTATATTATGAGCCGGGGAGAACAAGCAGCGGACGTCTCTACGGTGAAGAGGGATGCGAAAAAAGTGGGGAGAAATGATCCCTGTCCGTGCGGCAGTGGGAGGAAATATAAAAAATGCTGCGGACAGTGAAAAGAGAGAGAGCGGCCGGAACAAAGATGTTCCCCGCGAGACCTCTTATGTAAGGTGGTTTATGATCTGTAAAGAGTCGGAGACATACGCCGTTTCGGGTTTTCTGGCAAACGGTATTCATGCGGGCATCAAGGAAAACGGCATTAAGGACCTTGCCCTGATTTTTTCCGTCGTGCCGGCCGCGGCAGCGGCCGTATTTACGAGAAATTGCTTTAAGGCGGCGCCGGTTCTCCTTGATATGGACAGGATGAGATCCGGTATGGCGCAGGCGATTCTGGCAAATAGCGGTAACGCCAATGCGGCCACAGGCGAGGCAGGCTATGCCGACGCCGCCGAGATGTCGAGATGCGCTTCCGATAAGCTTAATATCGCTGATGAGTTGGTTTTGGTGGCGTCTACGGGAATAATCGGACACAGGCCTCCCGTAAGGAGTATCAAAGAGGGGATGGCAGGCCTCGTTGGCGGCTTGCATGCCGTTGGAATTCCCGCGGCTGCTGAGGCAATCATGACAACGGATAAATTTCCCAAGATNNGCAGGCATGATAGAGCCCCATATGGCGACCATGCTTGCATTTGCCATGACCGACCTCGACATCGATGTTCATACGCTGAATAGCGTCTTTAAACAGGCCATAGACGGGAGCTTTAATGCAATAACGGTTGACGGGTGCATGAGCACGAATGATACGGCGATAATCCTGGCAAACGGCATGGCGGGAAACAAGCAACTGAAGCGAAATTCGAATAATTTATCTTTGTTTAGAGAAATGCTGTTCGGCGTGATGTCCGATCTGTCTGATGCTATCGTCAGGGACGGCGAGGGGGCGACTAAATTTATAGAAATAATCGTTGATGAAGCGGCTTCGATAGCAGATGCAAAAAAGGTTGCCTATGCTATCGCCAACTCAAATCTGGTCAAGACCGCATTCTACGGCTGTGACCCCAACTGGGGGAGGATAATAGCGGCTGCGGGTTCATCCGGCGTTAGTCTTCCTGTTGACGCCGTTAAACTATATTTTGAAAAAATTCCAGTTTTTGTCAATGGAAAAGGCATAGACGGACCCGAGAAAGAGCTTACAGAAATCATGTCCAGGAACAATATAAAGGTCTTCTTAAAGCTGGGAATGGGGAATAAATCCTATAGAATACGCACTTCTGATCTCACCTTGGACTACATCAAGATCAACGCGCACTATCACACCTGAGTCTTTGAAACATCGGAAGCTCTGCTGGTTGTAGAAATCATTATATTTTACCTCTGCTTCTCTTGGGTCTTTGCCTTTTTTTGCTTGCTAATTTTAGATGTTCATGCTAGTTCTCAACGGATTTCACACATCCTTTGATTGACGAGGCGTTGCTTTTCTTATTGAAAAGTTCCCCGTTCAAAGTGACAGGGATGGCGGCAAAAAAACAAAAGGAGTTGCAAAATGGCAAACATATCAATGAAGTTATTACTTGAAGCGGGAGTTCACTTCGGTCATCAGACCAACAAGTGGAATCCGAAGATGAAGCCCTACATATTTGGGGCGAGAAACGGCATTTATATCATCGACCTCCAGCAGACAGTGGGGATGTTCCAGGCCGCATATGACTTTGTCGTGAATATGGTGGCAGCGGGCGGAGAGCTTCTCTTTGTAGGAACAAAAAAGCAATCGCAGGAAGCGGTCAAAGAGGAGTCGGAACGTTGCGGGATGCCTTATGTCAATCAGAGATGGCTGGGCGGCATGCTGACGAATTTTAATACCATCAATAAGAGGATCGAGAGACTAAACCTCTTGGAGAAGATGTTTTCTGACGACAGCGTCAAGGCGTTTCCCAAGAAGGAGATAATGAAACTTCAAAAAGAAATGAACAAGCTTGAAAAGGTCCTGGGCGGCATAAAGATAGTCAAGCGTCTTCCCGGAGGTTTGTTTATCGTTGACCCCAAGCGCGAGAGCATTGCCGTCAAAGAGGCACAAAAATTGAAGATTCCTATCGTAGCTATAGTTGATACAAACTGCGACCCTGACGACATCAACTATATTATACCCGGTAACGACGATGCCATCAGGGCGATCAAGCTTTTCTCTTCAAGGATTTGCGATGCCGTGATCGAAGGTAAGAGAAAGTTCGAGGAGCATGTACAGGCCGACACAGATAAAGAAACGGCAGCACTGGCCTCTGAGAAAGGCGAGGATGTGGAAGCGGATGTCCCGGAGTCTGTTGAGACAAAGGATGGGATAACTGATTTTGAGGAAGATACTGAAAAGGATAAAGCGCGTCAGTGAAGGCGAGAAATTTGACGGGAGGTAGAATAAATTGAGCATTACATCATCGATGGTTAAAGAGCTGAGAGAAAAAACAGGCGCCGGTATGATGGATTGCAAGGAAGCTCTGACAATGTCCGCAGGAGACTTCGAAAAGGCAATCGATCATTTGCGTAAGAAAGGCATGTCTGCTGCGACGAAGAGATCATCAAAGGCTGCAAAGGATGGAGCCATCGCGTCGTACATCCATATGGGTGGGAAAATAGGGGTTCTGGTAGAGGTTAATTGCGAAACGGACTTCGTTGCCAAGACGGATGATTTTCGACTCCTGGCGAAGGAATTGACGATGCACATAGCTGCGGCGAACCCGAGGTATCTCAAGGCGGAAGATATACCTCCAGATGTCCTGGAACGGGAGAAGGAGATTTACAGAAGCCAGGCTATGGCGGAAAAGAAACCGGAGAAGATATGGGATAAGATCATAGAAGGCAAACTCAAGAAGTATTATGAAGACGTCTGCCTTCTGGATCAGAAATTCATAAAAGATACTGCCATCACCATTGGGACGCTGGTCAATAATATGATCGCCAAGACCGGTGAGAATATTGTTATCAGAAGATTTATAAGGTTCCAGCTGGGAGCCGATTGAAGAAGGGATGATGGATAAATCTGTCTACAAGAGAGTCCTCCTGAAGCTGAGCGGCGAAGTCCTTATGGGGAAGGGCTCTTATGGGATAGATCTTGATGCCGTGTCGAGCATTGCGGGAGAGATCAGGGATGTTGCCAGGCTCGGTGTTGAGATAGGAGTCGTGGTCGGCGGCGGCAATATTTTCCGCGGGTTTGAAGCCAATGAAATGGGTATGGAGCGAACATCCGCGGATTATATGGGCATGCTCGCGACAGTGATAAACGGCCTTGCATTGCAGAGCGCCCTTGAACGACTTGATGTTGTGACGAGGGTTCAAAGCGCAATTGAGATGAAACAGATTGCGGAGCCTTTTATTCAGAGACGCGCTGTTCGTCATCTCGAGAAAGGAAGGGTCGTTATATTCGCAGGCGGCACAGGAAACCCTTATTTCACCACGGATACTGCCGCTTCTTTAAGGGCAGTAGAGATAAAGGCCGATGTCATTCTGAAAGCAACCAAAGTAGACGGGGTCTATGATAAAGATCCTGTTAAATGCAGCGATGCGAAAATGTTCACGGAGATATCGTATAACGACATATTGACGAGACATTTGAAGGTCATGGACGCTACTGCGATTTCCTTGTGCAGAGAGAACAATCTTCCCATCATCGTTTTTAATCTGCAAAAGAAGGGCAATATCAGGCGCGTCATATGCGGCAAGAAAATGGGGACGAGAGTCAGGGGTTGACATGAAGGATCTGGTCTTCGACGAATTGAAGGATAACATGGATAAAGCGATTCACGCTTTTGAAAAGTCCTTGAGCAAAGTGCGGACGGGGAGGGCGTCGCTGTCGCTTCTCGACGGCATCAAAGTGGACTATTATGGCGTTCCCACGCCGCTCAACCAGGTCGCTACACTTTCCATACCGGAGAGCCGCCTCATCGTCATCTCCCCATGGGACAACAGCATCATGGGAACCGTGGAAAAGGCTATACAGAAATCCGATCTTGGCTTGATGCCGGTAAATGACGGGAAGGTGATGCGCATTTCAATTCCGCCGCTTACGGAAGAGCGTAGAAAGGAACTGGCAAAGGTCGTAAAGAAGATCGCCGAGGAATGCAAGATAAATCTGAGAAATGTCAGAAGGGATGCAAATGACCAGCTAAAGACCCTTAAGAAGGACAGTGACATCTCTGAAGATGATTTCTATTTGTACCAGGAGGAGGTTCAGGAAATAACGGATAAGTATATTAAGAAAACCGATGGTATGCTTGCTGCTAAAGAAAAAGAAATCATGGAAATATAGGTTAAATGCCGTGAACAACAGATACTGGGAGCCTTCTGGCTCCTTGTTTGTTTTGGGATGGATGTGAATTCAGTAGCGAGCGCATTCCCCGTAGCCTGCTGCGGGGTAAGCGAGCGAATGACGAACGGTATTGTTCCTTAAGAATCGAAGTTTCCCCGCAGTTTGCTGCGGAGAGCTTCAATTATACTTGCCCGGCCGTCGTCGCTGATTTTTTTTTAATGCTTTCTGACTCTCTCAATTTTTTGCATGTCTTGAACTTTATCCTTGATTGTGTTACTTGAGCAGATATTAACTACCCGCAGATATTATAAGAAGAGCATGTCAGCCGATGAAAAAGATTGACCATGGCAAACTGCCCCAACATATCGCCATAATCATGGACGGCAATGGCAGATGGGCCGAAAAACATGCCTTCGGAAGGATAACCGGCCACCGGAGAGGCGCCAATTCTGTGAAGGCCGTTGTGAAGGCTTGCCGGGAGATCGGTATAAAATATCTCACCTTGTATGCATTCTCCGTTGAAAATTGGCTTCGTCCCCGGGAGGAGGTCGATGCGCTTATGGGCCTATTGGATAAATACCTGCGGTCGGAGCTTGACGAAATGCTTCGCAATGGCATCCGATTGGTAGCTATCGGCGACATCGGATCATTGAGCGGGCCGTTGAGGAATATGCTTGAGGAGGCAATGGAGAAGACGGCTCATAATGAAGGGATGGTTCTTAATCTGGCCCTGAGCTATGGTGGACGGGATGAAATCGTTGCCGCCGTGAAAGGGATATTAAAAGACTGTCAGATAGGTAAGATCACTCCCCAGGCTCTGACGAAGGAATTGTTTTCTACGTATCTATATACGGCTGATATTCCCGATCCGGACCTGCTTATAAGGACGAGCGGCGAATACAGGCTGAGCAATTTTTTATTGTGGCAGTCAGCTTATACGGAATTTTATTTTTCCGACGTCCTTTGGCCTGATTTTCGGAGGAGGCATCTCATCGAGGCGATCATCGAGTTTCAGCGGCGGGAGAGGAGATTCGGATTGACGAGTAACCAGTTGCGCAGGGATGGTACATACACAGGATGACTTCCCACATAAAAAGATGGATAGCCGGGGTTATAGCTGTACCCATACTCTTTGCCGTGATATTCTACGGGTCGGAGGCGGTGTTCTGTGCATTCATCATGCTTGTTATTCTCGGAGCCGCAATCGAGTATAACAGAATGATGTTCAATGGGGGATTTGTCCGGGAGAAAGTGCAGGCGCTGATTATCGCAGTATTAATTCCCCTTGCCGCTTTCTCTGGTGATTTACGTATTGTGCTGGCTGTCATTGCATTTTCCATGTTAGCCGTCTTTTCCCTGTCCCTTCTCGGCGTGAACGAGCATTCTATCGATACGGTTTCGGTCAGTAAGCTCGTGCTCGGCTTTATCTATATACCTTTCATGTTGTCTCATTTCATACTGCTGAGGCGTACAGACGGCGGCATGATGTGGATATTCTTTATCTTGGTTTTGGCCTTTTCCGGGGATATCGCGGCATTTTACGCAGGCAGAAGCATCGGAAAGAGAAAACTGATGCCGCTGGTCAGTCCCGGCAAGACTGTGGAAGGAACGGCGGGATTACTGATAGGAAGCGTCATCGGCTGCGTATTATTCCAGCAATGTTTTCTTCCCAGGCTTCCGGTTTTCCATGCCGCAGCGCTGGGATTTTCAGGAGGCGTAATGGGACAACTGGGCGACCTTTGTGAGTCCGTCATCAAGAGAGCTTCCGGGGTAAAGGATTCCGGTTCTCTTGTCATGGGACATGGGGGCTTGCTTGACCGGTTGGACTGTTTAATTTTTATTGCGCCTTTTGTATACTACTATAGAATATTCTTGACGGCATCATAGACAGGCCTTTCCTTTCGGAGGGAAAAGCTTGTATTTGCATTCATGGGTTTTGAAGGCATGAAGAATATATCGATACTGGGTTCAACAGGCTCCATCGGAGTTAATGCCCTGGATGTCATATCGAATAACCATGATCGATTTAAGGTTGTCGGTCTTGCGGCACATAAGAATGTCAGCCTTCTTGCGGAGCAAATTCAGAGATTCAAGCCGAAGGTTGTCTCCGTCATTGACAAGAAGCATGCCGAGGAGCTGAAAAAAATCATTAAGTCTGCGAGGGGAACCGAGATTCTCTGCGGAAAAGGCGGTTACCGCGAGGTCGCACGCGTGAGCGAGGCAGACATGGTCGTATCCGCCATGGTGGGTTCCGCAGGTCTCATCCCCACTATGGAAGCTATCGAGGCGGGAAAGGACATCGCGCTTGCCAATAAGGAAGTGATGGTCATGGCGGGTGCACTCGTTGTCGAGAGGGCGCGGAAGAGGGGCGTGAAAATCCTCCCCATAGACAGCGAGCATAGTGCGATCTTTCAATGCATCACGGGCCACGCAGGATCTGATATCAGAAGAATTATTCTGACCGCATCGGGTGGTCCGTTTTTCCATCTTTCGAAGGAAGAACTTGCAGATGTGAAACCCCAAGACGCGTTGAAACATCCCTCCTGGCGGATGGGGCAAAAGGTGACGGTGGACTCCGCCTCCATGATGAACAAGGGCCTTGAGGTGATCGAGGCGCGGTGGCTTTTTTCCGTTGACATTGACCGTATTGAGGTCCACATTCATCCGCAGAGTATAATCCATTCCATGGTGGAATACTGTGATGGATCCGTAATAGCCCAATTGAGCGTGCCGGATATGCGCATTCCCATAGCCTATGCCCTGTCTTTTCCGGAGAGACTTGTACGCCCCGAGCCCTTTCTTGATTTATTGAAGGTTGGGTTCTTCGAATTCCTCAGTCCCGATATGGAAAAGTTCCCCAACCTGAGACTTGCCTATGAAGCGGGAAAGGCAGGCGGCACTGTGCCCGCCGTCCTGAATGCGGCCAACGAAGTGGCCGTCGAGGCGTTCCTGGAGAACTCCCTTCGGTTTACAGATATAGCTGATGTAGTGAAAGAGGTGATTTCCTGTCATCAGCGGAAAGAGCATCCCGGCTTGGGAGAGATAATGGAAGCGGATCTGTGGGCTAGGGACATTGCAAAAAAAACAATTGAGAGGATAAAAGTTCAATCGTGATTGGCATAAGCATTATTTCCGTTATTATTCTGCTGGGCATTCTCATCTTCGCCCATGAGTTTGGCCATTTCCTGGTGGCTAAATATTCGGGTGTCGGCGTGCTGAAATTTTCTCTCGGCTTCGGGCCCAAGTTGGTAGGGAAGAAGATAGGGGAGACCGAGTACCTCATTTCATGGGTGCCGCTCGGGGGCTACGTGAAGCTCCTGGGAGAGACGGAGAACGAGGAACTCGCGGAGGAAGATAAAAAAAGGTCTTTCTTAAAACAGCCGGTTTGGAAAAAAGCGGCAATCGTAGCCGCCGGTCCGATCTTCAATTTTCTTCTTGCCATAGTTATTTTCACGATTGTTTACATGGCTGGGGTTCCGACCCTCACTACCTATATAAACGGGGTGCCGGAAGGTACCCCTGCCTTTGAAGCCGGAATCAGAGAGGGCGACGTCATTACCGCGATCGACGGCAGGACAATCACGCGCTGGGAAGAGATTAAAGAAATCATCAGCAAAAGCGATGGCAACGAGTTGCGACTCACCATAACAAGAGGCGGGGAATCGATTGACGTTCCCCTAAAGCCGAGGCTGTATAAGGACAAGAATATTTTCGGCGAAGAAA
The DNA here is from genome assembly GCA_003142635.1 of Syntrophaceae bacterium. Lineage (GTDB taxonomy): Bacteria > Desulfobacterota > Syntrophia > Syntrophales > UBA2185 > Fen-1135. The sequence continues at coordinate 12,559 of PLMX01000110.1, forward strand.
TCGATTCTTATAAAATAGGTGTAAGTCCGTCATTGGACCATACTGTCGTCGAGAGGATGAATCCATTTCTCGCCTTTTGGAGCAGTCTCAAACAGACCTGGTTTATAAGTAAATTGACTGTACTGAGTGTTGTTAAGATCTTTGAAGGCGTCGTTTCTCCGAAAACCCTTGGCGGCCCCATTATGATTGCGCAAATTGCCGGAGCCCAGGTCAAGGAGGGCATCGTCCCATTTGTGCTGTTCATGGCCTTGTTGAGTATAAACCTTGCTATTCTCAATCTTCTGCCCATTCCCATCCTTGACGGCGGTCATCTGCTGTTCTTTTTTGTGGAAGCCGTAACGGGTCGTGAGATTAATATTAAGTGGAGAGAGATGGCCCAGCAGGTCGGCCTCGTAATTCTTATTGCCCTCACGATTTTCGTTTTCATCATGGACATAGAAAGACTCAACATCAAGTGGTTTGATGACTTTAACAAATTTTTCACACGGTAGATATCAACCGTCTCAAAATAGTAT
>PLMX01000198.1 GCA_003142635.1 Syntrophaceae bacterium
GGACAAGATCGTCGGCGGCGTAATTCCTCAACAGTACCGGCCTGCCGTTGATAAGGGGATCGTCGAGGCCATGGCGGAAGGCGTTCTTGCCGGGTACCCCGTTGTCGACCTGAGGGTTTCCCTTGTGGACGGATCTTACCACACGGTCGATTCCTCGGAAATGGCCTTCAAGATAGCCGGCTCAATGGGCTTCAAAAAAGGCGTACTGGCATGTCAGCCGGTCCTCCTTGAACCCATTGTCAATATCGATATCGAGATCCCGGATGAATATATGGGCGACGTCATCGGTGATTTAAACGGCCGCCGCGGTAAAGTCTTGGGCATGGAATCGAAAGGACCGAACAGAATCATAAAGGGACAGGTTCCACTTGCGGAGATCCTGAGATACGCGCCTGATCTGCGCTCCATGACGAGCGGCAGGGGCACGTTCACATACGAGCACTCACATTATGAAGAGGTCCCGCCATTCATCGCAGAGAAGATTATCGCCGAATCGAAAAAGGAACAGCCATAGATTGGAAATTCACGCGGGTGTCATAACCATAAGCGACAAGGGGTCCCGGGGTGAGCGGGAAGACAGGAGCGGTCCGGAAATCATTGCCATCTTGAAAGATGCCGGCATTGATGTTGTCTGCATCAAAATCATCCCCGATGAAAAGGATCTGATAAAAGAAACGCTCATCGCATTCGCAGATAAGAAGAACATCCCCCTCATCCTAACGACAGGCGGCACGGGCGTCAGCCCCAGGGACGTGACTCCCGACGCAACTCTCGAAGTAATCGACAAGGAAGTGCCGGGAATGGCGGAGGCAATGCGGCAGGCAAGCGCCGCCATAACACCGCATGCAATGATCTCGCGCGCCGTTGTCGGAATCAGGGGCAGGTCTCTGATCGTCAATCTGCCGGGCTCTCCCAAGGCCGTCCGCGAAAACCTCGCGGTGATCCTGCCTGCACTCCCGCACGCCGTTGAAAAAATCATGGGTGATGACGCTGAATGTGCGTCTTAAGATGACTAAGAGCGTTGTCTATGTGTGTGCCGGGCCAGAATATCCCTTTGCAACCCGGACATCTGCGAAAGGCATTTTGAGTATCATATACGAAGGCGGGAACCAGACCGGCAACTTCCTCTTTCTCTACCGCAACTAAGGTCTCGTTGCATCTCACACAAATGCTGAACAGCCCTCCGGGATCAGCGGCGATAGACAGTTTCTCCATCACTTCGACGAGCTGTTCCTGGACATGATCACTCCCGACTATGACGAGCTTGCCTGCGAATTGTCTTGCTGCCATATCCTTTTTTCTCGTCAGAACTACTCTCCCCTCCCTCTCGGCCTTCCTCAAGAAATTTCGATCCGCTTCTCCCCGGTACGATACGGTATCGTAACCCAAGATACGGAGCCACTTCGCCAGTTTCCCGAGGTTAGTATCCGTAATGAACTTCACGTCTCAAGACTGTCCGCAATCTATCTCTCTTCTGTTCATTTACGATCAGCGGGGCCTTGCACCTCCTCTTCACTGATCACTTCTTTCTTGCTGTCCCTGACCTCTCGCCTCAGTTCTCTGATCGTCCTGTTTAACTTGCTTATCATCCTGTTCAATCTGAACCGCTCCACTATTCCCATAAACCCCGTAAAGATGACGCCGCAGAGGAACGCTATGAAGATCAGCATATAGGCGGGAGCAGTCACATTGAAAAAATCATAGTATTTCAATCGAATGGGAAGGGTATTCTCCAACGAAAAGGTAATTACAAAAAGTACAAGCAGGACAACAATCACAGTGTAGATAACCTTCATCTCAGACCTCCGGACGATATTTTTTAAAATACGGCATAAGGAGCTCGCACGTCTTGTGTATGTCTTCGGGGACAACACGAATATCTCCCACAGTAGTTATGAAGTTCGTGTCCCCGGACCATCTCGGCACTATGTGCACGTGCATATGATCGACTATCCCGGCGCCTGCGGCCTTCCCGAGATTGATGCCGACGTTAAAGCCTTCGGGACTCATGGCCTCCTTCAGAATTTTGATCGACTCTTCCAGGAGGTCGAATACCTCTCGTTTTTCTTCGGGCAGGAGGTCTTCCATCTCACATATGTGTCGGAATGGTACGATCATGAGATGGCCGCTGTTATAGGGATAACGATTCATCATGACGAACGCCGATTTCCCCTCATGGAGAACAAGGTCATGACATCTGACCGAGTCCTTGCAGAAAACACAGCCTGCCTGCTTTTCACCTTTAATGAATTCCATTCTCCAGGGCGCGTATATCTTTTCCATTTGTAAAACCTAAATATAATTCAGCTCTATAATTTCCCCTCTGATCCCGTCTCCGATCTCCAGCATGCCCACGGTATTGCGCGATGAAAATCGCGTATCCGTCGCCGACCCCGGATTGAAAAAGAGGATGCCGTCCTTGACCGCATTCGTTGCGCGATGCGTGTGACCGTATACCAGACAGTCCACGCGTCCTATTTCTTTCAGGAGCTTACCCTCAATGCCGAAGGGCATCCCCCAGCCATGAATGAGTCCCACCTTAAAATTGTTTAGTTCAAGCACCAGCTTCCTGGGAAGGGTTTGTCTTACGGAAGGCAGGTCCATATTGCCGCATACCGCCTTCACTTCCTTCCCTGCAAATGCGTCAAGAACCCCTAAATCAACCAGGTCTCCTGCATGTAGGATCAAATCGGCGTCGCGAAAGCAATCCTTCAAAAGACGCGTTAGCCTTTCATCGCAACCGGTAAGATGGGTATCGGATATTACGCCTATCTTCACCCTTCAAAACTTCCTTAACACGTTTACGAAGAATTATATCGATACGACCCTAAAAAACAAGCATTATTTCTATACGGCGATGAGCCGCATGCAGAAGACATATCATGCATATTCACATAAATGGGAAAAGACAAGAGGCAACTTGGCCCTTTTCACGGGCATTCATCAATTGAGATTGCCGCTGCTTTTAGTTTGACATTATGTTCCTACTTTTTATAGTATTTATCTGTACTATTTATCTAAAGGCCGCTGAAAGGAACAGACGACCATGCTTGAATCCGCATTGGACAAGATGGCAGAAAGCATCCTCAGTCTTGATGAGGCATCCCTTACCAGTCTGTGGGAAAAATATAAGACACGGATGGAGCATTTCGAAACGACGAAAGAGTGGGAGAAATCCGTCATCATCTTTTTCATTATCAATGCCGTACGCGTGAAGAACCACATCTTCAATGAAAATATGCTCGAGCTCCACACGAAAAAAGACAAGCCGCTGAAGCCGTCGAAGAAGAAGCCCGACTTGAAACTGGTTAAGTAAGAAGACATGGATAAGGCTGCCGCAATCAAGAGAATTAAAGAGCTCCGGGCGTCAATCAACTATCACAACAAACGTTACTATCAACTCGATGACCCGGAAATATCCGATGTCGAGTACGACCGCCTCATGAAGGAGCTTGTCGAGATGGAAGGAAGATTCCCCGAAATCGATGTCTCCGAATCCCCCACACAGCGCGTGGGGGCGGCGCCGCTCGCTAAATTTGCCACCGTCTCTCACCTTACGCCGATGCTCAGCCTTGCCAACGCCTTCTCCGAGCAGGATATTTCAGATTTCGACGAACGCATTAAACGTTTTCTCGGTGCAGACGAAAAGATCACCTTTGTAGTGGAACCAAAGCTCGACGGCACGGCGGTTAACCTCATCTATGAAAACGGGGCATTCACCGTCGGAGCAACGAGAGGCGACGGCACTGTGGGAGAGGATGTTACGCAGAACCTGAGAACGATCGATTCGATTCCCCTCGCCATGAAGAAGACCAAGGACTCCCCTCTCCCGGAGAGAATTGAAATCAGGGGCGAGGTCTATATCGAGACTGAGCCTTTCCAGAAACTGAACAAACGTAGATTAAAGGAAGGCGAGCAGCCCTTTGCCAATCCCCGGAATGCGGCCGCCGGCTCGTTGCGGCAGTTGGATTCCAGGATAACCACGAGAAGACCCCTGGAGATCTTCTGTTACGGCATCGGCATGGTTTCCGGAAAAACATTTAAAAGACACTGGGATGTCCTGCAAACCCTTCGCCACTGGGGCTTCAGGGTCAACCCCCATGTAAAACAGGCCAGGGATATCCATGAGTGCATCGCATACTATCACCACATCGATAAGATCAGGGAGGAGCTGCCATATGAAATCGATGGGGTCGTGATCAAGGTAGACGAAATTGAAATCCAGGAGCGGCTGGGCGCAGTATCCCGAAGTCCGCGTTGGGCCATTGCGTGTAAATTCGCCGCGACACAAGAAAAGACCGTCATCGAAGATATCCGCGTGCATGTGGGACGCACAGGCGTACTCACTCCCGTCGCCGTCATGAAACCCGTCAAAGTCGCAGGCGTCACAGTGAGCAGGGCGACGCTCCACAACATGGATGAGATCGAAAAGAAGGACATTCGCATAGGCGACACCGTTATCATCCAGCGGGCGGGAGACGTCATCCCGGAGGTCGTAAAGGTCGTCGAATCGAAGAGGAGCGGCAAGGAAAAGAAATTTGTCATGCCAGCCACCTGCCCGGAGTGCGGCTCGCACGTTGTGCGCCTTGAGGGCGAGTCCGCGCACCGCTGCATAGGACTGGTCTGTCCTGCTCAGATCAAGGAGCACATCACACACTTTGCCTCGCGCGGCGGCATGGACATAGAGGGACTCGGCGATAAACTGGTAGCACAACTGGTGGATACGGAGCTGATACGAGACCCTGCCGATATCTACTTCCTCAAGAAGGAGAATCTTCTCAACCTCGAAAGGATGGCGGAGAGATCTGCCACTAACCTTCTTGCCGCCATAGAGCAGTCCAAAACTCCGCCCCTTGAAAAATTCCTCTATGCACTCGGCATAAGGCATGTGGGAGAACACATGGCGAGGGTCCTTGCCCGGTCGTTTAAGACACTCGAAGTACTGATGACTGCTACGGAAGACGACCTTCTCGCCATCCGGGATATCGGACCCGAGGTAGCAAGCAGTATTACCGGATTTTTCGGCGAGCAATCCAACAGGAAAGTAATCGAGAAATTCAGGAAAGCCGGCGTGAAACCGGTGGAGAAATCCCATCCTAAAGATGCACGGCTCGCGGGAAAGTCCTTTGTGTTCACGGGGACGCTCGGCAGACTGACAAGAAACGAAGCGAAGGAAATCGTCGAATCCCTCGGGGCTTCCGCCACGGAATCGGTTACAAAGACAACCGATTATGTCGTCGCCGGCGAATCACCCGGCTCTAAGATCGAGAAGGCAAGGGCCTCGGGCATCAAGATCATCGACGAGAAGGAGTTCCTGAAACTGACTGGCAGGAAATGACCAGAATGAAGCGGATGCATGTTATCATCTCCGGCAGGGTGCAGGGAGTTTCCTTCCGGGCATATACCAGGGAAACTGCCGTGGCTTTGAAGCTGACAGGTTGGGTGAGGAATCTCCACGACGGCAGCGTTGAGGCCGTCTTTGAAGGAGAGGACAAGAATGTGAAGTCCATGCTCGAGTGGTGCAGAAAAGGTCCCCGCCACGCCGTTGTCAGCGACGTTGACGCGACCGAAGAGCCATACACCGGAGAATTCCGCGATTTCCGTATAACCTACTGACCGAACTCCTTGAACGTTTCTTCAAAGCCCTTCATCGAATTAACAATCGTGGCATCCTCAACACAGAAAGCGATCCGGAAATTGCCGGACCATCCGAAACCCATCCCGGGAACGGTCAGGATTTTTCTCTTCGTAAGGGCTTTGACAAATTCAACGTCATCGCCACCGGGCGCCTTGGGGAATAGGTAGAATGTCCCTCCCGGCTTTATAAAATCGTAGCCTATGGATGAAAGGCCGTCACAGAGGAGCTCTCTCTTTCTCCTGTATTCCGCAACATCCACCGTCGCACCGTGAATTTTCGCGACTACCCTCTGCATCAAGGCCGGCGCATTCACAAAGCCGAGCGTCCTGTTGAAAAGGATCAGGCCGCCCACAACGTCTTTAATATCGGCAATCGCGGGATTGACTGCCATATAGCCTATGCGTTCGCCCGCGAGCGAAAGGCTCTTTGAGTACGAAGAGGCGATGATGCTGTTTCTATAAGCTGCCAGGATGCTCGGCACGGTGACGCCGTCGAAGACGATCTCTCTGTACGGCTCATCGGACACGAGGTAAATCTCCTTGCCGTATGCCCTGCTCCTGTCCTCCAACAATTCCGCGAGTCCCCGAATCGATGCCTCGTCATATACTTTACCCGTCGGATTATTGGGGGAATTGATGAGGACTATTTTCGTCTTTTCTGTGATGGCATCTCGCATCGCGGCAAGGTCGATGGAAAAATCATCCTTCGTCCTCACGAACTTGGCGACGCCGTTTGCGTTATCGGTATAAATCTTGTACTCCACAAAGCATGGCACAGGCGCGAGCAGTTCATCCCCCGGTTCAAGAAGGACTTTGCATATAACATTCAATGCCCCTGCCGCCCCGCAGGTCATGATAATGTGATCCGTAGCAAGCGGCACACCGTGATCCTTGCTGAGAGCCTGAGCAACTACCCGCCTCGTCTCAAGGTATCCTGCATTCGGCATATAGCCGTGGGCGCCGGCGACTTCTTCGTCTGCAACCTCATGGAGCGCCCTTCTAAACTCCATCGGCGGTTCGACACTCGGGTTCCCGATGCTGAAATCAAAAACCTTATCCGCCCCGTACTGCTTCTTCAGCCTGTCACCCTCCTCAAACATCTTCCTGATCCAGGAAGACTGGGAGATGAACCCGCGAACTTTTTCAGAAACCGCCATACGCTGCTCCTCAACGCCGTTTAGTCTTTGTTTTCACAAGTCATTAACACAGCGTGCCTCTTGCGTCAATATGACGAATCGCCGCATGAAACTGATTTTATTTCGGTAGTGACGTCGACGAAAACTGCTCGCCTATAGCCTACAACCTTTTCGCATAACGCAGTACTTGTAATGACAGGAATGATTATCGAAACGATACTGATCTTTGCTGTCGTGAGAACAAATTCGGGCGGGATATACATGCAGACAATTCCCATAAATATGAGGAGGACTGCCCAACACATCATGGCAGCAGCCCCATAGCGATTTATTTTGAATCAGTTCTCTTCCGATTCAAATGTCTTACGAATCCTGAAGCCGTAAACGGGGTTCCTCTTTACCTTCCCCAGATAAAGAGGAATCAGCAGGAGGAAAATCACACCGCCCAGTATAACGAGTGTAACAGCGCTCTTAGCATTTACACTTAGCATCAGATATTTTTCCCAAGGTTGTTTTCAGTAATCTGCCTGGAGGACCTAACCACATAACGGAATAATATTAAAAAGGCGCAGTGGTGTGAGGTCTTGACGAAGCACCGGTAAAATGGGCAAACAAATAAGCGGGCTGTTACACCCGCCTATTTTAAAAAAACAATTATATATGTTCAGTCTATTCGATATTGGCGCTAACAACAGCTGCCATTTGCATCATATCGATAGTCTGACCTTCTTTCAATTTTGTAAAATCAATTGATTTGCCGGTCTTGCTGGTAGTTTTGGTGTTGTTGAATATTTTAATCAATTTAGCATCAGCCACAATATTCTTGCCGGCATTTTCTGGCTTACCATTGATTGTTCTGGTTTGTAGTTTGTTTGCCTTGATGTAATCCCACAACTTCTTGGTTATCTCAGTACGAGGGAGTGAGCTGGCGCCGAGGAGTGCCGCCAATTCCGCTTTCAACTTTACCGGTTTATTCAATCCTTTTTCTTCCGCCATTTTATGCCTCCATTCTTTTAAATTGAGATGGCCAACGCCAGAAGCGCGGCCCTCATATCATACTTTGATTTTGACGCCCGTTACCGTTGCCCTTGCACTTCGTACGGGCAAAGCTGCTGCGGAGTTCTCCGCACCGTGATTTCTATCAAGGCTTTCTCTTGGGCTGCTTATCAACCTTGCTTTGCGACTTTTGTTTCTGTTTTTCGGCGTTCTGTTTCTGACTCTTTTCCTTATCTTTCTTGCCGCCCTTGTCTCCCATTAAGCTCCTCCTTTTCATATTGTCCGGAACATCTTCTCGCAGTATGGTTTCCATTGCAATCACAACAGCCAATTATTAACTGTAGTGTTGCACACTTTTAGAAATCCGTCAATTACCGCTTTCAGGCCGTGATTAATCGGAATCATAAGCGCTAAAAAGTTCTGGATTCAGAGCCGAGACCTTCTACGCTTTCCTTGCGTTGAAGACCAGGAAGACGTGGAAGTGCGGGCACTTTCTTTTTGACACACAACGAACTCCCGCTTATACTCCCACGACAGGGACACAAAAGATGAGGGAAAGCAGATGACGGAAAAAAAACGTGTAATAAGGCGTGTCGCGCGTCCGGCCATTGAACGGAAAATATTAATGAACTGCTTTGCCGCAGTACCGAGGGGAGCCGAGGAGATCGCCGCAGCCGAATTACAGGCTCTGGATATTCAGGGAGCAAGCGCAGGACGGGGCGGTGTATCATTTGTCACCGACCATGCCGGCCTGTATCGCGCCAATCTCTGGCTGCGTACCGCCAGTCGGATATTGGTAAATATAGCAACGTTTCCCTGTGCGTCGCCTGAGGAACTTTACGCCGGTGTCCACGGCATTATCTGGCCTAATCTAATAACGCCTTCCATGACGCTTGCAGTAGACTGTTCGTTACGGGATTCGGCTATCACCCATTCCGGATTCGTCGCTCTCAAAACCAAGGATGCTATTGTTGATCGTATCCGCGAAAATCGCGGTACTCGTCCCAGCGTGAACACATCATCACCGGATGTTCGTATAAATATTCAT
>PLMX01000052.1 GCA_003142635.1 Syntrophaceae bacterium
AATGCTGATGGATTTGATCGGAACTTCCTTCTGTGAGGTGGCAATAGATGAGGAACAGTCTTATGTGTCCGGAAGAATGGACGACAAGAGTGGTATTGCTACTTGTTATTCTCAATACTTTGTGATGGCGCTGGTATGTGGACTTCAGTCAATAAGGATTATCATTTGAAAGGATGGATATTTATCAAAATCTTCGGATGCTCTCTTTCAGGAAGTTAGCGAGGAAGGTCGTCTGTTTCTTATACCTACGAGTCCTCAACCTGCTGGCGCCTGCAAATGTGCATATTACCGTTTAAAACCTTCGATTTTGCCTGTCGTTGCCCCTTGTGGAGACGGGCTTTAACCCGTCTCCATCAAAGGATGGTTCGATGGTGGATTACTTTCTTTTCTTTTTCGATTTTTCCTTGGCCACTGGCAACGGAACGAATCCTTCCTTCGCGACCAGTTTCTGTCCAGCAGGACTCAGCACGAATTTTATAAATTTGGCCACTTCACCCGCCGGCTGCCCGTTGGTGTACATATACAAATCTCTGGCAATGGGATATTCTTTGGAAATAGCGGTTTTTGCAGAGGCCTGGATGCCGTTGACCGTCAAAGCCTTGATCGATTTGTTCACATACCCCAACCCGATATAGCCAATCGCGTATCTGTTTTTTGAGACCGCCTGCACGATGGCACCGTTAGAGGCCTGCATCTCGGCCCTGGGCATCACCTTGGCCTTGTGGAGAACCATTTCGGCCCATGTCTCAAAGGTGCCGGAGCTGCTGTCTCGGGAGACGACCACGATCTGCAGGTCATCGCCACCGACTTCTTTCCAGTTTGTGATCTTTCCCTGATAAATCTGGCTCAACTGGTCGATGCTCAGGTTCTTGATCTTGTTTTTCGGATGGACAATCGGAACAATTCCATCGATCGCAATAACGGTGGTAAAGGGATTCACGCCCTTTGATTTGGCCAGTTCCACTTCATTCGCCTTGATTTCTCGTGATGAATTGGCAATGTCCGTCGATTTATCGATAAGGGCCTTGATCCCCTCGCCGGAACCACCCCCGGACAGGGAAATATTGACGCCCGGATTCGCCTTCATATAAGCTTCCAAAGTCGCTTGGGCGATCGGAAGCACTGTCGTCGAACCCTTGATGACGATTGCTTCCGCAAAGGCCGCGCCGACGCCGACGAACAGACATAACGCCGTTAGCATTAATTGTTTTAAATACTTGCTCATTTTACTGAACCTCCTCTTTATTTTCCTTACAATATAAAGGAGAATTGTTACAATTCGATGACAGGATTGTGAAGATTCCTTGAAAAGTACAATCGGCATGAACAAAATCAGCCAGTGACAAGAATCGATCCCTACATTCTGCCATCAGCAACCGGTATTATTGAAAACGGAAGATAAAGGATTGGACTCAATTCTTATTGTTGCTGGGATTTGTCAACCAATCCTTGATTTTCTGATCAATCCGCTCACGCACGTCTCTGAACTTCTGTAATTTTTCTTCATCTGAACCGATAAACGCTGCCGGGTCGTCAAAAGACCAATGCAGCCTATGACTAACCCCGGGGAAAGTTGCCGGACATTTTTCTTCTGCATCAGCGCAAACTGTAATCAAAAATCCAAAATTAAGCTTCCCCATGTATTCACGAAGATGCTTTGCGTAATGGCCTTCAAGGGTAATGCCAATTTCCTGCATGACTTGCTTGGTATATGGGTTGATACCTTTAGGTTCAAGACCAGCACTGTAGACATCAAATTTGTCTCCTGCATACCTCCTAAGTAGAGATTCCGCTATCTGGCTTCGTGCGGAATTACCGGTACACATAAACAATACCTTAACCTTGTTCATCTCTGTATCCCTTTTTTTAATATTTCCATACTACCGCTTCACAACAAGGGCCGGCTTATCGGCCTCTCTAAATTGACCCTTATCAAAAGCTCGTTCAACTCGTGCGTCGAGACGCAATCTTTCTGGAAAAGATAAAAGCAAGCAGGAGTGACGGAATGGCGATGATATATAAGGTTAGGTATAATGCTTGATATAGCTGATCGAGTGATTTTCTTACTTCTACAAGGGGACGAGCCAAGCGGATATATCCCATAATCTCAGAGTTCTCTTTAATGGGAAGGGCAATATAGAGCATGCTTTCCTGTAACGTTACGCTGAATCGTGAGGCTTTGCCGTGCCCGTCTGTTCTGGCCTGCTGAATCTCGGGACGGGTCAGGTGATTTTCCATCTGCTTTGCATCAACTTGGGAATCCGATATAACCTGTCCCACAGAGTCGATTATTGTTACACGTAAATTCAACTGTTTGGCAATTACCGGGACGTTATGTATGAGCGTATCCTTGGGCATGAGCGTGATAATTTTTGCATTGCCGAACATATCGTCCTCGATTTTTTTAGTCATAACATCTTCAATTTTCGGTGTCAGAAAAAAATCCATGACTGCGATCGTCAGCAGGACCAGGATTAGATAGGAAGCGAATATCTTCAAAAAACTTTTTACTTTCATATTGTGACTCTCTCTTAATTAAATGTAATAAATACTTGTAGCCATGATTTATCTATTAGCTACGGATCTCAATGTATACCCCTCAAAGAACCAAACGTCCAAACCACTGTCATTTATATCATAATAATAGAGGAAATAGCATCAAGAATTACGACTCGAAGTTTAGATTTTTTCATCGAGGTCGAGGATTCGTGGATAACAGGAAGTTAGCCAGCGAGGACGTCTGTTTCTTTTACCTACTACTCATCAATTTATGTGATGAGATTATACCGATGAGTCGGGTGGCGCAGGGGAATTTCACCCCCACGCTCCCACGGATCCGAACGTGACAGTCTCCCGTCATTCGGCTCTTATCATCCAGCCGCCAGGCTAACCTGTACCCTTTCGCACCTGACCTCCATTCGACAAACGATGTTCTAATAAAATGACATGTGGGAGCCGATTACTGACTCGGGAGATTGCCTGTAATCACAAAGTTTACTGACCAAAAACCTTTCATCCCACGTTCTGCAAGGATTACCATCCCATCTGAAGACTCCCAAATGTAGCGCTTGGGCGTCGACATTTGCTTCGTCGGGGCACCCATCTGCGACCGTACGAAAGAAATCGTCTTCCTGACAAGAACGTCTGCTGCTGCTCGATTAGAACCAAAGTCTTGAAGGCCCAGGATGCAGATTTTCCCGTCGATAGCACCAATGGTGAGATCCCAGAGGTGTCCATTGAAGGTCACCTTGGGGACCTTCAATATCTTCTCACCTGGCATGTTGAACCAACCTGGGGACGATCTAAGTACCGCATACTCCTCAGGAGATAACTCCGTCAATCCACGAGCAGAAGATACATCCTGCCCCAAGTAGTATTCACCGACCTTCACAATCATCTTCCCCTGTGATTCGACGGCCACGCCGAAGAGGGATGCTACGATCAACACAATCGACATGAGTAGAGGCAACTTTCCACGTGTAACGAGTCTCCACGATTGGCTGTCACAATTCAACTCCGATTCTCCACCCCGTCGCAGTGACCTTCCGGAACCCAAACTTGTCTCCATATCAAAACCTCCTCTGATGTTTGTCTTTACCATTGCAGCTCAAGGTGGTTTGAAGCCCGCTCCTGCAAGCCGGCTCCGAGGGACCTCCCCTCATCTCTTGTGCA
>PLMX01000058.1 GCA_003142635.1 Syntrophaceae bacterium
ATTTATGAAACGTTATACTAGTGAGTCGAACCTGGGAGATTATGCCTGGTATTACGCTAACTCCGGCGGTAAGACACACCCTGTGGGACAGAAGAGACCCAACGGTCTTGGGTTGTATGACATGTCGGGAAACGTTTGGCAGTGGTGTCAGGACTGGTACGGAAATTACCCATCGGGTAGCGTAACGGATCCCACGGGTCCATCATCTGGCTCGGGCCGGGTCAATCGTGGCGGCAGCTGGATCCTCGTCGCGTACGGCTGCCGCTCAGCGTATCGCTTCAGCAGCACCCCGGGCAGCAGGAACTTCTTCATGGGCTTCCGCCTCGCCAGGACACCTTAAATTTGGGTGTTTACCTTCTTACTCTGTGGAACCCGTCACTGACTCCGTTAGGTAGTCAGTGACGGGCCATTTTTAGAATTTTATGTTCAAGATACCCACTATTCTATATGGGTTATTAATCGAGACAGCGTAAAAGCTATAAGAACTCACAATTCTTCGTGGAGATTGGTCGTTCCGCAGCGAGACCATCTACCGAATTTCAACTAAAAAGGGCCTACCATCATGTTGCGGGTGCCCGCAGCAATCCGCTTGGAAATCATTTTACCAGAAGCGGCAAATTCGTCTAAATCAGCGGCAACACCCATATCCACCACGACGACTGTTACGCCCGCCTGCCGGGACAGCGCATTAACGCCCTCTACACCGGCAACAATACCGTGTACCATCTGGGGAGTTACTTCTTGAGGATAGGCACTTATTCCCTCGGCCACAACTCCGTGATCGCCGGCCATGGTTACTATAGTTTTTCTTTTCACCGGCGGTTGAAGGCTGCCGGTAATTCCGGCCAAATCGCAGGCCAGATCCATCAAGCGGCCCAGCGCCCAGTAAGGCATGATGAGCTGTTTCAGCCTGGCTTCGGCGCCCTCACGGGCAGTGCCGTCCTGGCTGGTAATTTTTTGGATAGTTGATTCAAGTAGATTCATGGAAAGTATCCTCCTTTCAAAATGAATTACCCCGCAGCAAGCTACGGAGTATCAAAGACAACAAAGAACGCAGTAATCTTCGGGGAAGATGACCCGAATAAATTCAATGGTAGATATTGATATTGATCAGCACAAAAGTGACGGTCCACGTGACGAAAAATACCTAAACTCCTTGAATAGCGAAGGTGTCTTTCATGCCTTTTTCCCAACCGTCCCACATGTATGCATCAACCTTTCCGTCGGCTATGACACGCAAAGCATAGCGCACCTGCTCTTCATAAAACTCACAAAATGCCCCGGTCTTATGCATACCGCCATTCATTTCATGGGCTTCAGCCGGACACGGCGATCCGCAGAAGTGACGGATAGCGCAACGACGGCACGGTTCGATGTCCTCAACTTTTCGGCCGGTGACCATCTTAAACGGCTCGGTTACAAGGACATCGGAAATATCGTTTTCAAAAAGGTTCCCTCCCTTGAAGCGATCAATGCCGATGAATTCGCTGCAGGGAAACATGTCGCCGTTAGGGGCCAAGGCAAAGAAGCATCGACCGCCTCCGCAGGGAGATATATCGCACATTAACCTGCGGGCTCCCGGCGCAATGATGGCCATTAAAATATTGGCAAAATTGCCTATCGGCAGTCCCCGGCCGGTTTCCTGGTAAAGCTCATAGGTCCTGTCCAGAGCAGCCAGGAAGTACTTGGCCGCTTGCTCATCCCCCGGCTTTACGCGGCGCGACGGCGGCAGTGTGCAGCGGAGGATGTTCATCAGACAGGTAGGCACCTCTTGCTTGTGGAAAAAATTCACGAGAGCCGTAAGATACCGCAGGTTGGCACTGGAAATCGTACAGATGACACTCCAACCATCGTAACCCTTTAGACGCTTCATGGCGTCAATCACGTACTTGAATGTTCCCTCGCCCTCCCAGTTTTTGCGGGTTTGGTCGGCGATGCGGGCAGTCGGTGCATCCAGGGAAATACCAATGCTCACATCGCGGCTCGTCAGGAAATCGACGGCTGAGTCGTCCAGCAGTGTGGCGTTGGTCTGAACGCCAAAGAGAAAGTCTTTTCCGTAGGCCTCAATGCCTGCAAAAACCGCATCACGATTGAGCAGAGGCTCAGCCCCGTGGAAGATGATCTGAGGCTTGGAACTTTTCGGCAAAGTGGAATTGAAGTGTTGTTTGAGAATGTCGAGGGCGCCAAGCAGTTCCTTTTCCGGCATATGCTTGCCCCCACGCCGCATTTTCTCGGGAATATAGCAGTATGTACAGTTCATATTGCAGCGTTCGGTTGGGTTAAAATAAACCGCCGAAGGCTTAAGCCCGAACCGCAGGGTATTCATCTCTTTGGCAAATTGTTTGGACTTTTTGGCGTAGGCGCGAGATAGATCGCCTCCGGAAAGTACATCGGCGAGTTTCTCTTTCTTCACCAGGGACCAGAAGGCCGTATCCGGGTCAATCACGGCCATATATTCCGGATGTCCAATGTCAATTGCCTGGAAAGTTGGACCGTTTCCCGTATTTACAAAAAGGCCCCGCGAGGGGGCCCGGTTGTCCTTACTGCTGTTTTTCTTAGTGGCCGTCATTACTTCTTCTTCCTGTTCATCAGGATGTAATGGGAAAGCCCGGTTCCCTTGGCCTTACAGCCCTTACGATAAGCGATCACATCTTCTTTTCTTACTTTCTTTTCCTTCATGTTCATTCTCCTTTCTCGTTATTTTTATTCACAAAAAAAAGGGTTCCGACCGACGCATGGCGTCTGTCGAAACCCTTTACCATCAGATTTCTTGTTTAGGTTCTCGCAGGTCTTCTGGCTTACGGGTCATAAGCTCTTCACAGCCTTCCCGCCGGGGTTTACCCCGACAGTGACCGGCCATTAGCCTGCATGAAGAGCCTCACCGATTACAGCGGCGGGTCCGCCACGGATTTGCACCGTGTTCCGAATGCTTGAACCAATTACCGCTCTTTTTATCCCCAGAAACAAATAATGTCAAGTTTTTTTCTCAATGACCAGCCAATCAAGATGCACGGGACGTAGATCATGGCTTTAATATCTGATAAAAATGTTGATTTTTATACCAAACTAAAATGCGCGATTTCCCATTAAAGTGACGTAGATAAGCGAATCGAGAAAATCAAAACAAGGAAGGAGTCTGGCCGT
>PLMX01000213.1 GCA_003142635.1 Syntrophaceae bacterium
AGAAGACTCACGGCAATCCGCCAGGGTTCCCTGATGGCCTTCTCACCGCCGGGAAGGAGGTAATTCGTTATATGGCCGACGCGCGTGAAGGCCGCTTCGGATGCAACGAGGAATTCGCCTCCCCACGCCGTGCCGTCCGTGCCGTATCCGGTCCCGTCCATGGCAATGCCGATGACCTCGCCATCGATGCCATTTTCCGCCATAGAACTTACTATGTGGGCATGGTGGTGCTGTACGCGGATGACACGGGAGGATGCCGTGAGCCCTTCTGCGAACTTTGTGGTGTAGTAAGCGGGGTGAAGGTCGCAGGCAACGATACCAGGGTCACATTCCGCGATCTTTTTCATAAGGCCAAGGGTTTCCCGATAAAAATCTCTCGCCTCCGGGGTTTCCATATCCCCGATGTGGGGGCTCAAGAAGGCAAGGTTTCCTTTCAAAATACAGAGGGTCGTCTTCATCTGGGGCCCCAGGGCAAGGACGGGAGGATAAGACTTCGCAAGTGTGATTGGTATCGGGGCAAAACCTCTGGACCGGCGGATGATCCTTCTCTCCCCGGAAGATACAGTAGCAATGGAGTCATCGCAGCGCACCAGGATATCTCTGTTATGCACGAGGAACCAATCGGCTATGCCGTCCAGGCGCCTAACCGCCTCCCTGTTTTCGATACAGATGGGCTCATCCACCTGGTTTGCGCTGGTCATGACGAGGGCGCGAAAGTTTTTTTCCAGGAGCATGTGATGAAGAGGCGTATAGGGGAGCATGATCCCAAAATCAGATACGCCCGGGGCAACTGCCGGAGATATCCTCTCCCCTTTTCTCTTTTTCGCAAGGACTATAGGCCTCTGGGGAGAGAGGAGAATCAGCTCCTCCTCCTTCCCGATCTTGGAAATCGAGCGGGCCGTTTCCACATCTCTCACCATGACGGCGAGCGGTTTTTCCTCCCTGAACTTCCGTGACCGCAACCTCCTTATGGCTTCATCATTGGCCGCATCAACGGCAAGATGAAAACCTCCGAGACCCTTTATGGCAACTACAAACCCGGAATGAAGAAATTCGATGGCCTTCTCAAGGGGGTCTCCGTCAGAAAGCGGGTTTCCTTTTCCATCAAGAAGCGTAAGTTGCGGCCCGCAGGCGGGACAGGCAATCGGTTCGGCGTGAAAACGGCGGTCTCCCGGGTTTTCGTATTCCTCCCGGCAAAGAGAACACATCGGAAAACAGGACATGGACGTGTTGATCCGGTCGTAGGGGACATCCTTGATAATCGTCAGCCTGGGGCCGCAGTTTGTGCAGTTGATGAAGGGATAACGGAATCTTCGATCTGCGGGGTCAAAAAGTTCCTTCAGGCAGTCGCCGCATGTGGCGATGTCGGGCGCAATGTGAACCTTTCCAGGACCCCGGGCTTCGCTTTCAATAATCCGGAATGCCTTGTCGTTCTTTATTTCCACTTCTTCGGAGGAAATTTCCGAGACATCGGCAAGGGGAGGAAGCTCTCTGTTCACGCCGGACATGAAGGAATGGACAGCGTCCGCAGAGCCCTCCACCTCAACTATGACCCCGTTGGGACGGTTCTGAACAAAGCCGGAGAGTGAATGCCTTGTCGCCATGCGAAAGATAAAGGGGCGGAATCCCACCCCTTGAACGACACCGGTAAACAGGTAGCGTACCCTCTTAATCACTGATCTTTTTTGCTCCCGCACTTGTCATTTGAAGGCCCAGATTATTTTCTTCTTTCAAAAACATAGAGCGCCTCTTAAGAATCGAGATGATACGCATAGTAGGCCGCGCAGGTGCCCTCCGATGACACCATGCAGGGGCCTATGGGATTGGTCGGGGTGCATGTTTTTCTGAATAACGAACACTGACCGGGAAGCATGACGCCCCTGAGGACGTCCCCGCAGCTGCACCCCTTGATCTCTATCGAGTGAATAGGGGGAACGTCGAATTTTTCAAGTGCGTCAAAGGCCTTGAACTCATCCCGCAGGAAAAGACCGCTTGCCGGTATTCTGCCAAGCCCCCGCCATTCCGCATCTCCCGTCCGGAAGACCCGGTTGATGATATCCCGTGCACGGGGGTTCCCCTCCGCATTGACGCCCCTTGCATACTGTATGGAGACTTCTCTTTTCCCTTCCGCAATCTGCCCTAAGATCATCATTATCCCTTCCAGGACATCAACGGGCTCAAAACCCGTAATGACGGCGGCCCTTCCTGCTTCAGCGATTATGTTATATGGACTCAAACCTATGATCGTGCTTACATGCCCGGGACAGATGAAACCGTCGATATTTAGGGAAGGGTCATCGATAAGGGCCTTGAGAGCCGGCGGTACGACCTTGTGCACGGAGAAGACGGAAAAGTTTTTAATCCCCTTTTCCCGGCATAAGTCCACAACAGAGGCTACCATGGGGGTCGTTGTTTCAAAACCGATGCCCATCATGACCACTTCCTTGGCAGTGTTCTTTCCGGCAATATCAAGGCAATCCGTCGTGGACGCAATCACCCTGACATCCGCCCCCGCGGCTCGAGACTTCTGCAGGCTTGCGCGTCCCGTGCCGGGCACCCTGAGCATATCGCCAAAGGTGGCAAAGATCGTATCCTTCATTCCGGCGAGATAAAGGGCCTTATCGACATCGTGAATGGACGTTACACAGACAGGGCAGCCGGGCCCTGAAACAAGCCTTATATTCTCCGGGAGAAGCTTCTTGATTCCGAAGCGGCCTATCACATGGGTATGGGTTCCGCAGATCTCCATAAGAGTAATGTCTCTGCCTATCTTCCCGGCGATCTTTCCTATGGCGGCCATAAGTCCCTTTACAAGGGACCGGTCTCTGTACTCATCAACATATTTCATTTCACACTCTCGTTTAGATCAACTGCAAATCGAACCTCAAGTCTTGCGCGGAAACGCTCGCGTGACGCTCAGAATTAAGCCCGGCTGTAAAATACGCCAACCCGAAGCAAAATGGCAAAGAGCAGCCATTCGGCAAGCACAGATCATTTCCGTTGGGCGCTTTCCGCATCGAGATATTTTAGCGTCGTCTTCCAGAAGGAAAGGTCATACTTGGTTTTTTCGTACAGCCTGGCATTTATGATGGCAAGACCGGCGAGCTCTGCCACGGCCGAGAGGAAGGCCACTTCGTTCCCGCTATACTGCCTCGGCTCCTGTGAATACAGCCTGAGGATCCCGATGACGCGCTTCCCGGCTATGATCGGCAAGGAGAGGATCGAGGCGATACCTTCCCGGGCATTTTCCTGTGGATACTCGATCCGCGGATCCGCTGACGCATCGAAGATCAGCACAGGCACGCCCTTCAGTGTCTCGCGGATGCTCTTGTCCATATGGACAGGTCCCTTTTGGAGATAGCTTTCACTCAGTCCCTCAGATGCAACCAGTTCAAGCTCCCGCGTCGTTTCGTTGACCAGGCGCAGCGAGCACGCCCTTACGGCCGTGATCGCGAGCACTTTTCCGATCAACAGGTCTATCACCCGCCGTGAGTCGAGGGTGGATAAGATGGTCTTGGCGATATCATGGAGCGCCCGGAAATAATCGAGGCCATGGGAATAATCGACCGGTTCCATGGCAAGAGGCCTTAATTTCTGCCTCGGCCTTTTCCGCTCTTTCGGAAGGTCGATGCCGACCTGTTTGAGGAGGGAAGAAAGTCTGACGCCCTCATCCTCATAGATTTTCGCGTTGGCGATTGCAAGCCCGCCCATCTCTGCCAGTGCCGAGACTAATTCGATCTCTTCAGCGCTGAAGTCCCGGGGCTCTCCTGAATAGAGCCTGAGAACGCCGATGACTTTATCTTTCGCAACTACCGGGACTGAGAGGATCGTGTTGATGCCCTCTTTTATCTTCTCTGTCCTATACTGAATTCTCGAATCGTTGTGGGCATTCTTGACAAGGACGACTTTTCCTTCCATAACTTCCGGGATGCTTTGGTCGGAACTCAAGGGCCCTTTGTCAAGATACTTTTTGCTGAGGTTATGCGATGCAGCAAGCTCCAGCCGCTTGGTCCGGTCGTCGAGAAGCCTCAGACTTCCGGCCTTGGCCCCAAGGGCGCTGACAGTTTTCTTCACGAGAATTTTGAGTATTTCCTTGAGAGAGAAAGAGGAGAAAATAGTTTGATTGACATCGAAAAAAGTCCGCAGATATTCGCCCGTCTTCTGTTCCGCCATCATTCACCTTCGCCCTAAGAGGATATGAATTTCTCTTTTAGTATAGGGGGAAAGTATCCGTCTGTCAAGGGAGTGACGTGCTAACAGGGAGTGACGTGCTACGAATTGCCTCACATTAAATGTTACCCAAGGGGGTGAATAAAAGGGCTAACAGAACAAAAGAAGACCGAGCGTCATAAATAATTACCGTTTTGAATAAATTATGATAT
>PLMX01000151.1 GCA_003142635.1 Syntrophaceae bacterium
CTGCTGGGGGAGGATCACTTTCTGATGTCTTCTACTGCCTTGTCTACTTTCTTGCCGGCGCGCTCCATCGGGCCTTCTTTCGCGCAGCACGATAGCCCCACAATCAGGGCGATTACCGCCAACGCGGCGATGATACTCTTATTCTTTTTCATCAATTGATTCTCCTTTCGCAAATGGATGAACATGCCTTAAGAATACAGAATTGTGCAGTGATTCACAATCAGGAATATCCTGATTCCGTCGTTAATAAGAAGTTACTTTTTCGTGGAAGGAGTATAAAAAAGACGGTATTGTGTGTCAATTAGATTTTGACACAAAATATGGTTTTCGGCATGCGTGGTGCGGAAGGGCACTGTCGGAAGATCCGCTAAACGCCCTTATCTTTATTAGTCACCTCCTTTTTCTTTTTTCTTAAGCCCTGCCACCAGAAGGTTGGGGTGACATGGCGCCCTAATATCGCGACCATCAATAAAGCCACGGCTGCTGCTACGACGTATATATATCCACAATTATCCCAGATACCCAAGGCATAAGGAACGACCAGGATCACAACGAAAACAAGTCCCCAAAGAGCCTTCATGCGTTCTTTCATCTATCGCTTGCCCTATCGCTCCCTTTATATTCTCGGCAGAAATATCGCGTGTGAGATTGCCGGATCAGTGCCTTAAACCATATGCACGCTTATCATCGATTGGCAAGGGTTGACAGAGGCCGTGATCCGTCGTTCGGCATGACCTCAGCCGTATTCAGGAGCATGCCGATGAGCGTATAGGCGCCATTGACGGCGATCAAGTCTACGACCTGCTGCTCTCCGAGGATGGTTTTCGCCTTCTTGAAAGTCGCGTCGCTCACAAAATGCGTTCGATGGAGCTCCTCACTGAAATCATAAACAATCGACTCATCGGGCCGCATATTCCGGGGGCGCTTACCGTGCGACAAATCTGCCATGATGGCTTCGGATAGTCCAGCCTCCTTTGAGAACCGATAATGCGCAAACCACATATACTGTGAAGACACTTGACGTGCGGTTATCATGATCGCCATTTCGTTCAGACGTAAGGGTAAAGAAGTCTTGTGACGGATGTAATCGAGGAGTTTGGCCAGCCGGTCCGCCATCTCCGGACTACGCAACATAATGTTCCATGGCCCGGCAATGGAACTGGAAGACTGTTTCATGATCTCGGCTGCGGCGCGCTGCTGGCCCTTGTTCAGCTCTTCCTTTGTTAACTGTCGGAAACGGTCGCTTCCGGCTTGCGCCCAGACGCAAGGGACGATCATCATTAAGAGAACGATGCCTAAAACGGCCATGCCGATTTTCGTCCTGGTCGCGTTGACCATCTGAATAACCTCCGTCGCTATCTGAAAGCCATTGTACATTGATTTCATCGGGAGTCGAGAACTGCCGCAGCGCCGCGATCAGCCCTGCGGCAAATCACTTCGACTCCGTTATCTTCCTTTGTGGGCGCGATCCTGAAACTTACGAGTACACGCGTCCAGGTTTCTCTACCCAGCCAAGGAAACGCAGGAGCAGACTTATTTGACGGGCCCACGCATAGATGCCGGGCGGCCGGGCAGTTGCAGGCTCTTGCCCGTATTGGTGACCTTCGTGCCGTCCACCTTTAGGATGGACACGTCCCTGTCGAGGAAGTTGCCGACGTAAAGATATTTTCCATCCGGGCTGAATACCGCCCCTTCGGGAAGCCCCCGCACCTCAACTTCACCCACCTTTGTCACCTTCTTGCCATCGATCTTTAGCACCACCACGCTGCCGTTGCGGTTGTAGAACCACGCTTTTTTGTCCGAGTTGCTGCCTTTGAGCAGCATTGCCACGGCGATCCTACCCGTGGGGCTGATAACCAGGCCTTCCGGCCCATCCCCGACCACGACATGGTCGATGACGCGCGGCGGGGTTGCCTCGAGGTCGATTATGCTTACAGTGTCCACTTGTCCGTCCGCGGCGCCCGAATTGCCGTTGTTGGCGGAGATGGCCAGCTTGCCGTTCGGGGTGACAGCGACGTTGTACGGCCAGAGGCCGACGTTCATGTCATACTTGTTGTAGGTCACCTTCTGACCGTCTATCTCCAGCAAAGCGATTTTGTGCCCGGAGAACTTAGCTGCGAGAGCACGCTTCCCGTCCGGGGTGAAGGCCACCGCGGCCACCTCTTCGCCCATGGGGACCGTGTCTACCAGCTTCACTTCCTTCCCCTCGATGGAGAGCACACTGATGGAGTTGTCCGTCCGGTTGGTCACCAATGCCAGGTTGCCGGCGCGGTTGATGTCGAGGCCGGAGGGCTTCTTGCCCACCTCAACGGTGGCGATGTGGCTGGGCGGGCTTGTCGTTAGATCGATGACGTAGAGCTTGTTGTCGGGTACGGACTTCCATCCTTCGCCATCAGGGACATTGTTGACGGAGTTCGCCACGATGGCCAGCCGCCCGTTCGGCGTGATGGCCAGGTTCGTAGGCGGGCCGAAAACCGAGTTGGTCAGCGGCAGGTTGCTGATGATCCGCGGCGATTCCCGCTTGGAGATGTCCACGATGGAGACCGTGTCTTTGCCGGGAGCCGTGAGCACAAGCTTTCCCGCGTCGTTCCATGTCGCTTTCTCGTCGTTGCCGATGATCATAAGCTGCGCGCCGGCAACCAGCGGAAAGGCCAGAAGCAACATTATGATCGCAATTGTTAATCGGACTCTAAGATGTTTCATGACTGTCTCCTTTCTTGTTTCTGATAAGGATTCGTTTCAGGGCCGCATAAGAATACGAAAATCGGGGTTCAATGTCAAAGCAAAAGGGTCAGAGAGATCATATCGCAAAAACGACCGATGCCTTCTCCCCTTTCGGGAAGACATCTGCCTTGCAATCCTGCGAAGAACCGGATGGAGTCGGCTGCAGCCTTTTGCGGGGGGGGTTATCCTTCTTTACTGGCCTTTTTTATCGAGGCACCATTTCACCCCGCCCCGACAGGCAATACAGAGGAAGACAAAACTATAGAGGACGGCCAATTCGCCTTTGTTGATTGCCGGAAAGAGAGTGGCTCCCATTTGGAACTTCCAGTGGAATTGGAAATAGGCTACGGCCATCGTGCCGCTGCAGAGGAAAGCCGCCGCGCGCGTCTTAAACCCGAGCAGCACCGCCAGCCCGCACAAGAGTTCGATGATTCCTCCGAACCAGAGTTGTGACCCCACCGGCGGTTGCATTTCGGCAAGCACACCCAGAATTTTCTGGGCGCCGTGGAATGAAAGCATGAATCCCGTCACGATGCGCAACAGCGCATAAGCGTGGTCCGCGTACTTTTCGAGCCATTTCATAAGCGCACTCTCCAATCAAATATTTTTGCGGCTTCTCTCAAGCCTGATTTTGCTGCGTAGACCTTCGTTTTGCCGAAGAAACAACTTTGCACCATCACTGCATCTGCTGATTACGACGGTCGAATTTCCTGAAGTGATATTTACCAAGTGGGGTAGTCGGTTAGCGTCACCTGTGATATAATACCAAGGATATGTGGTTCCTGAACACCTCCCATCTTATCTGGAGGAGTTCACTTTCAGATTCAACAGACGTACATCAGGAAGCCGTGGCCTTGTGTTCAGAAGACTACTTGAACGGGCTGTTGCAACTGGTCCGATTACCGAACGTGACGTGACGCATGGATATGAATGGGGATAATCAGACAGGTGACGCTAACCGACTACCCCCTTTTTACCAATTCCACCCGTTCGCCACGATTGCCCTGCGTTCCCATAAGGATATTTATTGACAAGATCCGCCACGGGATTGCCAGCCTATTTCTCTTCTTTCTTCAGAGACGTAACCAGCACTTCATAGTGGTTACGCCACAGCATGTCGACAAATTCGGACACCTTTTCACCGCGTACCCTCAGCATGACCAGATGGCTCTGTTCTTCCGGGATGGGGTGGATGAGGATCGCCAAAATCTCGAGCTCATTCTGCTCGCACAAGGAGACGATTTTGTAAAAGGTGTTGATTCTTTCCATGACGGGGATGCGGAAGAATATGCGCCTGCTATCGGATCCCATCTGGGCAATATTCGACAATGCCCCGAGAATGTCGGATTCCGTGATAATGCCTACTACTTTGGTTCCTTCAACGACAGGAACAGCTCCTATTTTATTACTTCGCATCACCACCCCGACTTCGTCGATCGTCGCATTGCGATCGCAGGTGATCGGCGACTTGGTCATTACCGACCCGACACGGACATTATGCAATTGCTCGGTCACTTCAGGAGAAAAAAGGGCCTTCGTCATCGCGTGCGGACCGACATAGGGATAGATATCGGAGATTACGACCATTCCGCAGAGATCGTTCTCCCCGCGGACTACAGGCAGCCGTCTGATCTTGTATCTTTTCATCAAATACAGGACTTCTTCGAGGCTCATTTCTTCCGTCGCCACTACGGGTGACTTAGCCATCCAGAAATGCACAAACATGGTCTTTATTCATCCTTTGGAAAAAGAGCGGGCAAATTACGGTCACTGATCGTTACTGTTTGTTTTATTGCCATTGCAGCGGAAAGTTCAATTTGGTCATGGCGCTTGGATGTAGGACTGCACGGTAACGTGTGCTCTTTCTATTTCTTTCACCAGGCGGGGTGTTACATTCTCCTCAAGGTCAGGCCGCATCTTGAACATTTCATAGTATTCACTTCTGATGGGCAGTTTTTCTTCATCATTGGCGCCGTAACCCAATGTCTTACAGATCAGGTCAGAGAGACAAATTACAAACGTCTGTTTCATGTAGGGTTCGGGGATGGATTCGGGAGGGAAGAATGAGGGGTGGTGATGGTACTCGATGCCTTTTACGATGCTCTCGGATAGTTGCCAGTTCTTAGCAATCATGCCTCCCAAACATGCGTGGTTTATTCCGTACTGTTGCTCCTCCCGTATCAGGAGGGGCGATTCGGCCGATCCTTCTCCCACCGGTTTTAGCATGTCGATAAAATACTTGCCTATGTCATGGAGAAGTCCCATCGTGCCCATTTCATATTCGGAGAATTGAAATATGTTCTTGCCGAGATGCCCCGAGCAAACCGAAACCACGGCTGAGTGGGCCCATGTCTTGCTGTATACGTCAGCACGCCCCGGGGGCATTACGTTATTAAGCGTCTCCTGTAGAACCAATGCCCTGACGCTGTTATATCCGAGAAGACTTATTGCCCTTCCTACAGACGTGATCTTCTCGGGACGGTTAAAATATGCTGAGTTCACCGCCCGCAGTATCCTCGCGGAAAAAACGGGATTTGTTACTGTAACCGATGTAATCTCTCCCGGGTTCGACTCCGGGTTCCGCAACAGGTTCATCAGTTTTAAATAATTTACAGGGATCGGCTTGATGGCGGTGATTTTCTGTTCGACGGCTTCCCTGACTTCCGGACTCATATCCTCTGTTGATCTTGGCGAAACGCCCTCAGCTATAGGGAAATAGGAGACTTCCGTGAGCACCGGGTAGGATTCGAGGAAGGCTTTTCTTTGGGCTTCCGCGCTCGGAGTCGCGGCAAGAGACGACGCCGGCGTTTTTTCTTTATGAAGTTTTCCCGTATCGCGCACATGCTGCGAATGCTGCGAGGGTTTCCGGCGGGATTTTTTTCTCTGCGATGATATATAAAATAGAGTTAGAACCAGGGCAGCAAGAATTAGGCTCAAGAAGATGTTCATTTTAACCTCTCCTCTATACCTGTGCACATGAGAAAACAGTTAAGGTTGATATTTCTTTTCTGTCCAAATATGACGCTGAAGCTTGATCCCCAGGCGTTTATCTCACAAAAACATGAAAAATTGCAATCTTTAAATGCAGTTGGCCAAGCTGTCGCGGTCGCATATCTCAGGACATGGTTCTGCCGTTTGTCTTTGCGGATTAACAGAAAAACGGCAAGTGCCGGAGGTAAAGGTGAATCGGCGGACAATTTTGACCGCGAGGATCGATGCATATCTGAGAACGGAAGATCATAGAGGGAAGATAGCGAGCCGTTCCATTTGAAGATGAAACGGCTCAAGAGTGTGCGCACCGATAGTTAAGTGTCGAAATATTTGGCGGGTCTTACTGCCCCTTGAAGCTGGGTTTTCTCTTTCCTATAAAAGCGGAGATTCCTTCTTTCGCGTCCGCTGTCTTGCTGACCCAGATCATCCCCCGGCGCTCCAATTCGAGCTGCCGCTCCAACAGTCCGAAGAAGGCGTTGTTGAAGTTCTCCTTTACGATAGAGTAAGACACCATCGGTCCTGAGGCAAGCTTGAGGGCAATATCCATCGTGGTCTTTTCAAGCTCATTGTCGTCGACCACTTTATTGACGAGTCCCATCTGGAGGGCATCCTTGGCATCGAATACAGGGTCCATGTACACCAACTCTGACGCCTTGCCGAATCCGATCAGCAGCGGAACCATAAGGGTCCAGGCCCCGTCGGGAATCATGCCGATAGAAGTGTAAGCCTGCCTGAACTTTACAGATGAAGCGCAAATTCTCAGGTCACATGCGGCGGCAATGCTCACTCCCGCACCGGCAGCCGTCCCGTTGATCATGGCAATGACAGGCTTTGAAGTACGGCGGATGCCGACGATCGTAAAATGTAAGAACTTCGTCAGTTGCCGGATTGTCTCGATTACATCGGGGGAGGTGTTAAAGAGCGCGACGTCTCCTCCCGCGCAGAAAGCCTTGCCTTCTCCCGTGAGCACAATTACTTTTACATCCCTGTCGTCTGCGCAGATTTCGAGGGCTTTGATGATATCGCTGAATAATTCAACATTGACAGCATTAAACGCTTTGGGACGGTTGAATCTGATGACAGCTACCTGATTGGCCTTTTGGAAAATAATATTGTCGAACTGCATGTGCTTCCTCCTCGTTGGTTATTTAGATATTCAATCCCGTTTGTTAATAGTTTGATATGAAACTCTATTGCAGAAAAAATTAGAGGTTCGCGTTAATCTTGTCGAGCAGATTAACCAACGTTTCCCTTTCGTCGTCCAAGACACCCTTGTATGAATGAGCCCGCAATTTCTGAGCGATGAGAAGAAAGCTGGGCTTCAAGGCCATTCCCTTGCGAGTCAAGGCGATGAGACTGATGCGACTGTCGGCGGGATCCCTCTTCTTTTCCACATAACCTATTCTAATCAACTTGTTCACCAGAGCTGTGATTGTGGATTTGTCTTTGTCGATGATCCTACCGATTCCGGACATGGGCAAAGGCCCGCGCGCCATTAAATAGCCCAGGATTTCGCCGTGGGAAGGGGCTAGTCCTTTAATACCATGGGCCTTCATTTCCTGGGAAAGAAACCGATTCGCCTTGTACTGGATGCGCCCGATCAGGAAAATGATGTGATCCTTTTTCATGGAGACAACATAGTTTGATATCAAACCATTGTCAAGATAATTTATGCGGGAATGTGTTATGCGCGGGCGAAATCGCGCAAACAATATCGGCTGAAGGAAGCAACAAAAAAATTGAGGAAAAGGGCAAGAATATCTCTCGGAAAGGTGATTAAATATACGCCGATGCAAGGCCCTGATGCATTTGGATTTTAGGGCCTTGCTTTGGGAAGACGTGTTTCCGGAGTTGAGGATAGACTACGATCAGAAATCGGGCGGTCCTCGCTCCGGCATGTTGACGCGCGGCGGCGGACTGTTTACGATCCGCCGAAGAGGCGCGCCTAACGCATGCCGTGGGACCGGCGCGATTTCATTTGGGGCGAACCGGCGGGAAACGGGAACTGGGAAAGATCCTTCCGTCCCCTCCTCGCGCCAGAAGCGGGCCGCGAAGCCGGCATGGAAGAGCGGTCATTCCTCTCCGAGGTATGTTTGGTAACTCTTGTTAAGCCCGGTCTCTTCCTTGAGTTCTGGAAGTGGCCGGACCCCTTGGCGGCAACCGGCGCCGGAATGGTGTAATCGAAATTCGGCAATATTCGTCTTTCGAGCTTTTCACCGAGAACATTTTCGATGGTCCACACAAAAGCCCTGTCCGGGCGGGTCACAAAGGTGAAGGCATCGCCTGTTCTGGTAGCCCGGCCGGTGCGCCCGATGCGGTGCGTGTAGGCATCAACCGTATCCGGCATGTCATAATTGATCACATGCGATATCTTGGAAACATCGATGCCGCGGGCGGCAATATCGGTGGCCACGAGTACCTGGTACTTGCCGCTGCGAAAACCATCGAGCGCCTCCTGACGTTTGTTCTGGGGCAGATCGCCCTGCAGCGATGTCACAAGAAACCCGGACCTTTTCATTTGTCTCGCGAGGCGAGTAGCGCGGTCCTTGGTGCGCGTAAAGACGAGCACGGAAGCTGTATCCGTGCTGTTCAGAATCTTCATCAAAAGGGGCGCCTTGAGGTGCGGATCAACAGGATAAATGGCATGGGAGACGGTAGATATCGGGGCCGCATCGCCAACCTGAACCGCGACGGGATTGCGGAGCACGCTCTCTGCCAGGTTCCGGACATCATCGGGCATGGTCGCCGAGAAAAGAAGAGTCTGCCGCTCCACGGGAAGACGCTTCAAGATATTCCGGACATCCGGGAGAAATCCCATGTCGAACATTCTATCCGCCTCGTCGAGGACCAGCACTTCAATGCGTTTTAAATCGACAATGCCCTTATCCATAAGATCGATCAGACGTCCAGGGCAGGCCACAACAATATCCGCTCCGCTCTGGAGCTTCCTGATCTGGAGGTTTTGGTTCACGCCGCCATAGATTGTGACGCTCTTCAGTTTCGTATAGCGGCCGAGGTGACCGATGGCCTCATGCGTCTGCTCCGCCAGTTCTCTCGTCGGGGCAATTATTAGAGCCCGGATACGCTTCCGCGGACCGTCGATCAGACGCTGCAGAATGGGAAGAACGAAGGCGGCGGTTTTTCCCGTTCCGGTCTGTGCTTGTGCCATTACGTCCTTGTTCTGAAGAATGGGAGGTATAGCTTGTATTTGAATCGGTGTGGGCTCCGTATAGCCGAAAGCCCTGACACCTGATTCGATGTGGGGGTGTAGATTAAACGACTCAAAATTCATTATCGTTCCTTTTTTCTCTGTATTACCAAGTTCAACCTTGGGACGGATGATTGATTGCTGATGCTCAATTGTTCGAGGTCTCCCTGGGCTCTTCGAATATGTGGGATCCGTCGGACGCCGTCGTCTTATTCTGTTCACCCTGCCTCCTTGCCATTTTTTACTTCGCGTTTCGCATGCGCACGAGTTTTTCTTACGCTTGTCAAACCCGTTTTGACTTTGCTTCCTTATGTTCCGCCTGTCTTCGACAGGAATCGCTCATACATCTTGTTAAGCAAAATTTCTTTACGTTAAAAAAAATCCCCAAAAAGCCTTCGTCAGGCCCTGGGGACATGAACCAAAACCATCTTGCTATGGAATATAAGCTTTTTTCCAGTCAATGTCAAGGATTAATGGCAACAGGATTAATGGCAACAGGATTAATGGGGTTACACTTGCGTGTTTGATCGAAACTCTGCTCTCTTAGGGATAATCCGACGACCAATGAATATTAAGGTTTTTGGCGACACGAGAATCCGGTTTTTCTTATATGAACATTATGTCAGGAGTACGTTATTGAGCCACATAAAACAC
>PLMX01000038.1 GCA_003142635.1 Syntrophaceae bacterium
TCCGCTACTGTTAAAGATCAGCTTAGCACTGAATATGGAATCGCAGCGGTAGGCGCAATCAGGAACATCCTGATTTACGGCTTCGAAATCTCTGATGGATAATTCCAATTAGATTTTTATCTCCTGGAGAAGGATCTCCATGCGGTCGGCAATGTCAAGAATGGATGGTTCGTAACTGACAGGATATCCGAGGGAAGCAAAAATACGCTTCATCCCTTCGTTCCGGTAATCGAGAAGTATTTCGATACTGGCGAGCCCCTTTGACCGGGCAATATTGACGACTCTTGTCACCAGGAGCTTCCCGAGGCCTTTTCTTTGCCAGTTGTCGCCCAAGACGACGGTAAGCTCCGCGTGATCTGAATTCCCTTTGACGATGTAACGGCAGGTGCCGATGATTGATTCCTTTGTGTCCTCCGTGACGATGGCGGCGAGCGCGAAATGGGTTTCGTAATCGATCTCCACAAGCTGCTTGAGCATCTCCGGCTGGAGCTTCTCCAGATGCGTCAGGAAGCGAAAGTAGATAGTCTCCCGTGACAAGCTGTTAAAAAAATTCAGGAGGAGCGGGCCATCGGTCGGCTTGATCGGTCTCACGAAGACGACCGAACCGTCCGAGAGGGTGATCCATTCCTCATAATAGTAGGGATATTGCCGATAGACTCTGAAGGCTTCCATTCTTTAGGGGCGGACCTCCGTAAACGGCGGACAAAAGCCATGCCCTGCTTTATGGTTCTTCAATAGAATCCGATGCAAAAAGATGCGGGCATATTTTCTTGACAAGGCCATGGCGCCTATATATCGTATATATAAAGCCCGTGTACAAGCAATTTTGGCGGCTGTCAAATGGAAACTTAATGAACAAGGAATGGGAGGTAAAGTATGAGTACACCGATAGAACAATACTGGCAGTTGAGGCTCGCTGATCTCAAGAAGGCGCTGGAAGAAAACAACTTCGAGGTCTTCCTGGCAAACAATGCGGATGAGGTAAAGAAGATTGTCTTCGAACAGATCATACCTGCGTTGAAGCCTGCGGTCATTTCCTGGGGAACCTCGATGACGTCCATGGAGACGGGCCTTCACGCGGCTCTCAAAGCCAGCACGACCTTTAAGACGATAGAGACGTCGGACAAGACCATATCCTGGGATGAAAACGTTGAGCGGCGCAGGCAGTCGCTCCAGGCTGATTTGTTCATCCTGGCAACCAACGCCGTAACGATGGACGGCGAGCTCGTGAACCTGGACGGAACTGGAAACCGCGTTGCTGGCTTGACGTTCGGCCCCAGGAACGTAATTGTCCTGGCGAGCCGGAACAAAGTCGTTTCCGATTTGGACGAGGCTTTCAGGCGCATCAAGAATTACGTGGCCCCGGTAAACGCCATACGCCTGAACAGAAAGACCCCTTGCGTGAAGACGTCATACTGTGAGGAGTGCAAGAGCGCGGAGCGCATCTGTAATACCTGGACGATCACCGAGAAGTCGGCCCCCAAAGGAAGGGTGAAGGTCATATTGATCAGCCAGGACTTCGGCCTATAGCAGGACTCTGCCTGATGGGGAGACTGTATAAACGTCAGGTGTAAAGAGGAGTAAAGAATATCTATGAAAGAACCGACGGGCCTGGCAAACTGGGTGGAGGGCGTTATCCGCGATTTTATAAACCGCTCTCCGGAGAACACACTTAAGAACGAGGCTAATGAAAAGGCATGGAGCGACCCTCTCGTGGGATTCTCACGTGGAGATGATCCGCTCTACGAAGATTACAAGAGGCATGTGGGGCCTTTTCACTGGACGCCGTTGGAGATCTTCAAGCAAACCTTCCCGGATGCCAAGGCAGCCGCGGAAGACCTCACTGTCATAAGCTGGATTCTCCCGCAGACGGAAGCGACCAAGGCGGACACCAGAAAAGAAAAAGAACTCCCGCCGGAGCGATGGGCGAGGGCCCGCCTCTACGGCGAAGAGGTAAATACCAAACTGCGCAAGCATGTTGTAGCCGCCCTGCAAGAAAAAGGATACAGGGCCGTCGCGCCGCTGCTGTCACCACTGTGGTCGCAACAGATGTCCGACGCGTACGGTTTTGCCTCCACCTGGTCGGAAAGGCATGCAGCCTATGCAGCGGGCCTGGGCACATTCGGTCTTTGTGACGGCTTGATTACGCCGCGCGGAAAGGCCGTGCGCGTGGGCTCTGTAGTGGCGCAAATCCGGATCCCCGCAACAGTTCGCCCCTATGACGACCACCACGCATACTGCCTCTTCTATAGTAAGGGCGCCTGCAAGAGCTGCATTTCCCGCTGTCCCGTGGGAGCGCTGAGCGAAGCCGGCCATGACAAAATGAAGTGCTACAGCCACGTATACGGCACTTCCTTGAATCATATAAAGGCGCTGCATGGGTTTGAAGTCGGGTCTTGCGGTCTTTGTCAGACAAAGGTGCCTTGCGAGTCCCGCATTCCTAAGAAGGCTTCGGGAAAAAAATAAAGGTCTGTCATTCCCGCGCAGGAGGGAATCCAGAATTACTGTCATTTCGAGCGTAGCGAGAAATCCTAATTGTGGCTAAATAAAAGATATCTCCCGGAGTTTACCCCGAGTAAACCGAGGGGGTCGATATGACACCTTAATAAGGAAGTGAACATGACTATTGAGATGCGGATATTTTCCGACTACATCTGACCCTTCTGCTACATAGGCAAGGGCATTGTCGACTCATTGAAAAAAGAATTCGATATCAGGGATGACTGGCTGAGTTTCGAACTGCATCCCGAGACGCCGCCTGAGGGGATACCCTATGCAAAAAGATTCCCCGGCGCCGACGTCGAGGCGATGTACGAAAACATCCGGAAAAGGGGCGACGAATTCAGCATCAAGTTCGGCCCGCGGCTGCTGCTCTCCAATTCCCGCATGTCTCTCGAAGCAAGCGAATACGCCCGCGACATGGGCAGGTATGAGCTTTTTCATGAGCGGATGTTCTATACATACTTCACGGAATCAAAAGACATCGGCAGCCTGGAAGTGCTCACGGAGAGCGCCCGCGTGTGCAGCCTTGATACGGGTGAACTCATGAAGGCCCTGAAAGACAGACGCTATGCCCATCGTCTCGAGGAATCGAGTAAGGAAGCCGGACAGATCCGTCTGACGGGAGTCCCGACCTTCATCATCAATAAGGGAACGAAAGTCGTCGGCGCGCAGCAGATTGCGGTTTTCAGAGACCTGTTCAAAAAAATCGGCGGCAAGCAGTTATAGTGGAATCAAGTTCAACGTGCCAACCATAGATTAGAAAACGATAAGGGTGAACGGTTATGCGTTATGTGAAATTGGGAAAGACGGGCTTGAAAATTTCAGAGGTGGGATTCGGCGGAATTCCCATTATCCGCTTGGACGTGGATACAGCGGTAGCGGTGCTTCGCCGCGCCTACGAGCGAGGGATCACCTTTTACGATACGGCCAATATTTATCGCGACAGCGAGGAGAAGATCGGGCGCGCCTTTGACGGCATGCGGAAAGAAATTGTGCTCGCAACCAAGACATTTCAGAGAGATGCCGTCCATGTGACGAAGCACATCGAAAATAGTCTGCGCATGTTGAAGACGGATTATATCGATCTATACCAACTCCACCAGGTGGCCCAGGAGAAGGATCTCCTTGCTATCAGCGCGCGCGGCGGAGCCCTGGAGGCTGTGACGAAGGCCCACGAACAGGGGAAGGTGCGGTTTATCGGCGTCACTTCGCATAACCTTGGGATGGCCGTAAAACTGGTCAAGACAGACCTTTTCGCGACCGTTCAGTTTCCGTTCAATTTTATCGAGCAGGAGCCGAAGGATGAGCTTCACAGGGCGGCGCGCAAGCGGGACATGGGCATACTGGCCATGAAACCGTTTGCCGGAGGCGTCATTGATAATGCCGAACTCGCCATTAAATTCCTCCGCCAGCATCCTGACGTCATTCCTCTTCCAGGCTGCGATTCAGTCGCATCAGTGGATCAGGTTGTCTCTTTTTACGGGCGTGAAAACAAGGTAACCAAAAAAGACCGGGAGCTCATGGACAAATATCGCGTTGAGCTTGGCAGGAAGTTTTGCCACAGATGCGAATATTGCCAACCCTGTCCCCACGGCGTGATGATTACACCTGCCATGGCCTACAACATCGTCGCCGCCCGGATGTCGCCGGCTGTCGCCGTTGACTTCTCCCGGGTGATGATGGAGAGCGTGAAGCTGTGTGAAGAATGCGGGGAGTGCGAGGAACGCTGCCCGTATGAACTGCCCGTCCAGGAAATGCTCAAGGCCAATTACGATCTGTACGAACGGCATCGCGCCGGGCTTAAGTAAATTGAACAGACCACTCCTGTCATTTCGAAGGAGCAGAGCGACTGAGAAATCTGTTGCACAGAAAAATGGGAACATGGCAGCTAACTTCTTTACAGGAGATATCATTATGAAAACACGATCGAGCCGTATGGGCGTAGTCCTCATCATTGGCCTATTTTTTCTTTCCTCCTGTGGAGGGACAAAATTAAGCAGCCCCTGGGTTGACAGCGCCTACGAAGGGCGTTATCTGAAAAGCGTTTTGATTGTGGCAATTTCGGATCAAGTCGAAAAAAAGAAATTGGAAGATGCCTTCGCGAAACATTTTCAGGAGCGTGGCGTAAAGGCAGTCTCTCTTGCATCGATAACCAAGAAGAAGGAACTGACGAGCGCCGACGTGAGGGCTGAGGCGGCACGGTTGAGTATGGATGCAATATTTACTGTCCGCGTGGTCAGCATCGGAGAAAAGGAGGTTATAGACAGCTTCGCTCCGCCACCCGAGGCCTTGCCCGGCTGGAGCTATTCCTGGCCTATATACACTCTGCAGACACCGCCTTCCACGTACAATATTGAAGAGAAGGACATTGTCGTGGAAAGCAATCTCTACGACGCTGCGACGGGAAAATTAATGTGGAGAGTCCGTTCCGAAATCATCAAGCCTGGTTCCACGGCCAAACTTATCGACGAGATGTCCAGGAAGATCATGGAAAATATCAGAGCTGACAAATTGATCAGATGAAGATCCGGCCCGGAAAAATCCGGACCCCTATAAGCGGACAGGCAGCCGGATCGAGCCCTGAATAAGAGATAGAGGTTTTATGGCCTTTTTAGTAGGTCTGTTGGGAGGCGTCTTCGGAGGATTTGTCGGCCTCGGGGGCGGCGCTATCTTGATCCCCTGCATGGTGGACTTTCTCAAGGTGGACCAGCATAAAGCACATGGAACAAACCTCGTAACCATAGTATTCACGGGAATAGCGGGCGCCATCATGTATGGCCTTGAGGGCAATATCGATCTCACCTCTGCCGTCCTCTTGGCCGCACCGGCCATCCTCACCACCCGCGCGGGTTGCTATTTCGCATACTCCCTTCCCGGCTGGAAGCTCAAACGCTTTTTCGGCTATTTTGTGATATTCATGTCACTCCTCCTCCTTGCAAAGCCCTATCTTCCCGGTATTCAGGGCATGGAGACGGGATGGCCGGCCGCTGCCGTCCTCCTTTCGACGGGCGTCTTCCTCGGATTCCTCTCGGGCATGCTGGGCGTCGGCGGTGGAATCATCATGGTGCCCGCCATGGTGCTGCTTACGGGTTTTACACAGCATACCGCGCAGGGCACATCGCTCCTTGCCATGGTACCGATAGGCAGCGTCGGCGCCTACACCCACTGGAAACTCGGTAATGTGAAGACAGATATTCTGGCAGGTATGATTTCCGGGATACTGATAGGGGCCTGCATCGGGGGTACTCTTGCCCATTATTTCTCAGAAGGGGGCCTGCGGATCGCCTTTGCGGCTGTTCTCATATGGACAGGTGCGCGCTACGTGAGGGCAAAGGAGCCCCTTGATGGGAGCGACGGCGCAACGTGTGCGCCATGACTCTTGCACTTCTCTTCTTCATGGCACTTCTCTTTTTTTTCCGGCGCATATATTTCGCACATCAGCTGAAAGTTCAAACACGACCGAAATGCACCTGCCTCCGATATACGCCAGGACTTACGATGATTGCTGATCTCCGGGCTTTTCCGCGGTATTTATGTCTTCAGATTTCTTGCTCGCCTTAACGTTCTTGTAATCCTCAAAGGCCAGATAGATTATCAACGAGTCGACGACGACCGCACCGACCCGGCTTGCTCCCTCCGTGTACATCAGCGTAGTTGCAATGTCCGTCACGCCGATAACGGCGCAAAGAACATCACCCCACGGCTTCCTTCCGTATATGCCGATAATCGCCGCCAAATAAATACAGAACATGACGAGCGGGCCGGGATTCAAGGAAGTCATGAGCGATTCGATCTGGCCGAAGATTCGCAGCCCGAGGAGCATGAGCATAACTATAGCTGTTGGACCAAACTTTTTTTCACGGATTTGTCCTCTCATCATGACATGTTTAACCTGCAGGCTTGTCTTCCCGAAAGGGAGCGCTTTTATGTCGGAGGAGTATAAGGAAAAAAGGAGTTCTCTGTCAACAAGAAAGGAC
The DNA here is from genome assembly GCA_003142635.1 of Syntrophaceae bacterium. Lineage (GTDB taxonomy): Bacteria > Desulfobacterota > Syntrophia > Syntrophales > UBA2185 > Fen-1135. The sequence continues at coordinate 6,480 of PLMX01000038.1, forward strand.
TGCAGAGGATTATGAATGCCTTCCCTTGGTTTAGGAGTACAAAGTGGTGGTTGATATATCGTTGTTCATGTAGATGAACGAGCTCGCTGGAAATAGCCGCGGGGGAGAATAAAAAACTCTTTTCGAAACCACATCAAGGCGGGCCCCCATGCGGCTCCTCTCTTCTTGACAGAAGGTTATTTAAAAGGTTACTAATATCACAGAAAATCATCTGAAGGCAGAGTGTCAATGCAGAAGAAAGGCTTTTGGCAGGGCCTCTATCAAAAACTTGCATCCCCAAAACTTACGGTCGTCATCTTCCTCGTTCTTGCCGCAGCATCCATAGTAGGAACCCTGATGCCCCAGGGGCTCGGTGAAGCGGAACTCCAGAGACACTATGGCCAGCGGGCCATCTGGTTTATCACGACCTTCGGCTTGAATGACCTCTACCATACCGGATGGTTTCGACTCCTCCTTCTTATCCTTTGCGCCAATCTCGTCGTCTGCACCATCGAGCGACTGCCTAAGACACTGAAGATCTTCCGGCGCCGTGAAGAACAGGTAGATCCCGAGAAGCTCCGAAAGTGCAGCCTTAACTGTCAGTTCATATCAAAGCTTTCCCGTGATGAAACGGAGGCGCGGCTTACCAAAATAATTTCGGAAGAGTTCGGCGCGCTGCAGAGGTTCGATGAAGCCGACCATGTGGCGGGAGTGGCCGAGAAAGGCCGCTGGAGCCCTCTCATGGTTTATGTAGTCCACCTGAGCGTTCTGCTGGTGCTCTGCGGCGCACTCGTTGGTTCCATATTCGGCTTCAAGGGTTTCATGAATATCCTCGAAGGGGAAGCCACAAACGAAGTCATGCTCGAAGGCAGCGACCGCGGACTGAATCTTCCTTTCCAGGTTAGGTGCGACAAGTTCGATGTGTCTTATTATGATAATGGTATGCCGCGGGAGTTCCGCTCAGATTTGACTCTGATCCGCAACGGCAAGGATGTCCTCAAACGGGAACTACGGGTGAACGATCCCCTCACGTATGACGGCGTCACCTTTTATCAGGCATCCTACGGCGCCATACTCAAAGATGCAGATGTGGAGCTCACGGACAGAGAATCGGGGGCCGTCCGCAGGCTTGTCATTCCCTTCCGGGAGTGGGTGGATATTCCCGGCACGCGGGACAGGGCGCAGATACTCCGGTTCGACGAGGACTTCCGGGGACTCGGACCCGTAATAGTTCTGATCATCTCGAGGGCCGGCGGAGAGCCGTCAGGTTCGCGGATCCTCATCGAGAGGGATTTTCATGGCAACAGGGTTGAGAACTACAATGTGCGCGTCTTACACGCCGCCCGGATACCATACACCGGTCTCCAAATAAAGCAGGACCCGGGCGTCTGGCTTGTCTGGCTGGGCTTTGCGGCGATGCTGGTGGGAATAGGCCTCACTTATTATGTAAGCCATCGCAGATTGTGGGTGTGGGCGGCGGCGGATGCGAGCAAGGGAACGATAAATGTCGTCATTGCCGGAAGGACCAACAGGAATGAAATTTCGTTTGAGCGGGAATTCAACAGACTCTGCGGCCGCCTGCAGGCGCAACTGGGGCAAGAGAAAGGGGGAAGCAAGCCATGATCACAAGCTCGATCCTTCTTGCCATAACCACCTTTGCCTATCTTCTCTGTGCGCTTCTCTATCTTGCGGGAGTCATATTTCGCCGTCGTACAATCATGCTCTGGGGTACTATCACCGGAGCGGCCACGCTCGCCGCACAAATGGCGGGAATAATTCTCCGTTGGCGGGAATCCTACCAGATAGGCTACGGGCATGCGCCTCTTTCCAATCTTTATGAATCATTGGTATTCGCAGCCTGGGCGATCATGCTCATCTATCTCGTCATGGAATACCGAACTAAGCAGCGGGCTCTCGGCGTGTTCCCCGCTCTCTTCGCCTTCCTGGCAATGGCATACGCATCATTTTCCACGGGCGTGAGCTCGAAGATCCAGCCGCTTCTCCCCGCCCTGAAAAGCAACTGGCTCATCGCCCATGTCGTCACCTGCTTCGTCGGCTATGCAGCCTTCGCGGTTTCGTTCGGCATCAGCATCCTCTACATCGCGAGGGAATCAAAAAAGAAGTCCGGGGGAGATGCACACTCGCTCCTTCCCGATCTCAGGCAGCTCGACGAGCTCAACTATCAGATGGTACTCTTCGGGTTTCTCTGGCTGTCGCTCGGGATCATCACAGGATCCGTGTGGGCGGATTTGGCATGGGGCGCTTATTGGAGCTGGGACCCCAAGGAGACTTGGTCTCTCATTACCTGGCTGATATACGCCGCTCTCCTCCATTCCCGCACCATGAAGGGATGGCGCGGCAGCCGTGTGGCGTGGCTCTCCATCATCGGGTTCGGCTGCGTCCTCTTCACCTATTTCGGCGTCAACTTTCTCCTCGGCGGACTTCACTCCTACGCGACCACTAAGTAGGCGCCAATATTTACCACTTCCATATTTTTTGCGGACTGGTTGTCTTCGGGGCATCCCTATCAGGTTCAAACTTAGCAGTCCATATTGTGCTTTCTGATGATGACGGTCAGACATGTACAACGGGTATTCTCACCTCGACGGAATGTTCATGACGGTCGTCGACAAGGAGAATCGTCTTGTCGTGCTGCTTGACGCCATCAACTGTCACACTCGCCGCGCTGCCGTCGCTTGGTTGGAGCACGGTGATGTGATAGACGGTTTCGCGGTATCGATAGTGCACCTTAAACGTCTCCCAATCAGCAGGGAGGCACGGCGCAATACGCAGTTTGTCCTTTTCAAGTGTCAGCCCCAAGAGTGACTCCAGGATAAGCCGGTACATCCATCCGGCCGAACCCGTGTACCATGTCCACCCACCGCGGCCGGTGTGCGGCGAGAGCGCATATACATCGGCTGCGACCACATAGGGCTCCACTCTGTAGGCCGCGATCTGCTCAGGAAATTGCGCATGGTTCAAAGGGTTTATCATAGCCAACAGCTCCCACGCGCGCCGGCTATCGCCCAATTTAGCAAACGCCATCGCCGCCCAGATTGCCGCATGGGTGTATTGCCCGCCATTCTCTCTGACGCCTGGGACGTACCCTTTGATATAACCGGGGTCCAAATCCGACTTGTCGAACGGTGGGGCCAGGAGTTGGATTAGTGCCTGATCCCTATGAACGAGGTGTTGGTCCAGCGCTTCCATGGCCATACGCGAGTGCTCGGTATCAGCCGCCCCGGATAGAACGGACCAGCTTTGCACAATCGAATCAATTTGGCATTCTGGGTTACTTGCCGATCCAAGGGGCGTACCGTCGTCGAAGTAAGCGCGGAGGTACCATTTGCCATCCCAGCCGTTCTGCTCTATATTCCGGCGCACTTGGGCGGCCTCTCTCTCGCAGCGTTCAGCGAACGAAACGTCGCCATGCACGTGGGCAACCTCAGTGAACCGCAGGAGCACTTCATAAAGGAAGAATCCCAGCCAGACGCTTTCCCCTTTGCCCTGTTCGCCCACCCGATTCATGCCATCGTTCCAGTCACCGGAGCCCATGAGGGGCAGGCCGTGCTCACCAAACCTGAGACCTCTATTGATGGCTCGCACACAGTGTTCGTACAAAGTGGCCGAATCTTCGGACCGGTCGGGCAGATCATAATATGAGTCCTCGTCTGCCTTGACCGGCCGTCCTTCGACGAAGGGGATGGATTCATCCAACACCCCCGTGTCCCCTGTGTTGAGAACGTAGCGGCAGGTCGCCAACGGCAACCAGAGGTAATCGTCCGAACAGTGTGTACGCACGCCCCGGCCTGAGGGGGGATGCCACCAATGCTGAACGTCTCCCTCCCGGAACTGACGTCCCGCGCAGCGAAGTAGGTGCTCCCGTACGAGGTGTGGCTTCGTGTGTATGAGCGCCATCACGTCCTGTAACTGGTCGCGGAAACCGAAGGCACCTCCCGGCTGGTAGTATCCACTCCGAGCCCAAAGACGGCACGCAAGGGTTTGGTACAAGAGCCAGCCGTTGGCCAGAACATCGAGGGATGGGTTGGGTGTTTCCACTTGCACGGCGCCGAGAGTGTGCTTCCAGTACTGCCATACCGCTTCGAGCGCGTCCCGCGCAGCCGCAGATCCCCGGAAGCGATTGACCATGTTGACAGCATCACCGGCGTCTTGCCCTATGCCAAGAATAAAGACAATCTCACGTTCCTGCCCGTCGGCCAGATCGAAGGGGACATGGATGGCAGCGCAGGGATCCATACCGGCCCCCACCTTGCCGGAAAGCCTGGACCGGCCCATTGCAGCCGGACCTCGAAGGGTGCCGTTCCGCCCAAGGAACTCCGTCCGGTCCCCACTCACGGTCCGGGTCGCCTCGTCCACGTGGAAAAAGGCAACCCGGCCGGCGAAATCCGAGTTGTAGTGGTTCCGTGCGAAGAGCGCTCCGCTCACGGGATCGATGTCGGTGATCACGTGCATGGCCGATTTCGACCGCAGATCTCCCAGCACCCATTCTACATATCCCGTGGCAGAGAGCCGGCGAGATCGGCCGGACTCATTTCGCACTTTCAACACGGTGAACTTAATCTGCGCGTCCAAGGCCACGTAAACCCACATTTCTGAACGGATGCCGCGCTCCGTGTGCTCGAAAACGCTGTATCCGAATCCGTGTCGGCTGGCGTACGGCATCGCTCCGAGGCCAGGCAGCGGTGAGAGGGTCCAGAAGTGACCCCTCTCTTCGTCACGGATGTAAAAGGATTCCCCGCTCGAATCGCTTACAGGGTCATTGGTCCAGGGAGTGAGGCGGAACTCGTGGGCATTCTCGCTCCAGGTGCAAGCCTGGCCGCTCTCTGAGATGACGGTTCCGAAGTGCGGGTTCGCCAACACATTCACCCACGGTGCCGGCGTCATCTGCCCTTGCGCGGTCGAAATGACGTACTCGCGGCCATCAGGGGTGAACCCGCCCAGACCGTTGAAGAAGATCAGATCGCTGCGAGGCAATGCGGCTATCGCCGAGGGTTCTGGCTGGCGGGTTCGGCGCAGCACAAGGCGCGGGACGAGCACATCTGCAAGACCGCCACGGTTGATCTGGTCCTCCAGCGTCCCCCGGCTGTCGATGATGACGGCGCGAGCGACGGTTTGGAGCAGGATGCGGTCCTCGTTCGAGATCTGGTCCGCAGGTCTGACAAAGATGCCGCCTGGTCGATCGGTCACGTTGGCTTCGATGCCTGCAGCAATTAGTCCCATGATTTGATCGTGGAGCCCTTGCCGGTAACCGGAGTGATCTTCGTTCCAGATCACCAGGTCCACCACGAGTCCTTTCAGACGCCAGTACGCATGGGCCTGGACGAGCTGGCGCACCAGGGCGATATTGGCCGGGTCTCCGATCCGCACCAGCACAATCGGCAAATCGCCAGAAATAGCGTATCCCCATAGACCGGATTGTCCGCGGCGGTTCTTGATGAGGAGGCTTGCGTCGGCACGCAAAGAGGGATTGGCGTAAATGACAGAACTGGCAAGGCGTCCATAGAGTTGTGCGTCGGCCTCTGTAGCATTGATCTGGCGCAAGACCACCTGGTTATGGGTCCATGCAAGGTCGAACAAGCGATCCGCGAAACGCCGATCCTGGTACTTTTCAACAATGCCCAGGCATGCGTCTCGGGTCGTGCCGATGCCGGATAACATATTGATCGTTGCTGACTCTTCTGGATCGAGAGTGATTCGATACCGGATGGCCACAATGGGATCGAGCACGGAGCCTTGGCTGCCCGAGAGAGCCCCTGAAAGATCCGATGCCCTGCGCACCGCTTGTGGATTAGCGACAGTGTTTCCGCGGCCGATAAACCGCATCCGGTCCGTTTCATAGGAGATTCCTCCGATGTCCGCTCCATGAACGGCCATCAGATGAAACATCCATGGCGGCTGCTCTTCCCGTGAGCGGGGTCGGCGAGTGCAGAGAATCGCTCGCTGCCGGCGGAGGATTTCGGTCTGAACGAACAGATTACTAAAAGCCGGATGCAGCTCGTCCGCGACAGGCGAGGCGAGAACCACTTCCGCATAACTTGTGACATCGATCGTTCTGCGTGTCCGGGCGCGGTTGGTGAGGGTGACCCGTCGTAGTTCGATGTCGTCCTCAGGCGAAACAGCAATCTCCGTATGTGTCTCAAAGTCATGGTCGCGGCGGCGAAACTCGGCGCGGTCTGCCGAGAAAATAGCTTCATAACTTTCTGATTGTTTGAGCGTTGGCTGGTAAGCGGTTGACCAAAACTCCCCGCTCGTCACGTCATAGAGGTAACAGAAGGTACCCCAATTGTCGCAGGTGCTGTCTTCGTGCCAGCGTGTGACTGCAATGTTCTTCCAGCGGCTGTAACCGCCTCCCGCATTTGTGATCATCACGTGGTACCTGCCGTTCGACAACAACTGGACCTCCGGTATCGGCGTGTTGGGACTATTGAAAATGCGCACCGGCGTCTCCGGCCCGATAGGTGCCGTACGTACTTCGGAGTGCTCGGCGGCATGCCAATAGAACCCCGATGGCTTTGGAACGCGTTCCTGGAGCAGCAGCGTCGTCGCCTGGAACATTGGATCGGACTCGAATCGCTTCTGCATTGGACGGTCCAGGAGCAGATAGGCGAGAGAGAGAAGGCTCATGCCCTGATGATGTGCCATGAACGACCGTACAACGACGCTTGACTGCCCACGCGGCAAACGTGACGGAGTATAGTCGATTGCTTCATAGAAGCCGTATTTCCCATTCATCCCTTCCGCGGCAAGCCGCTGCAGATTCAGACAGGCCTTCTCTGGCGCCACCATCAGCGCAAGCGCCGACGCGTACGGAGCAATGACCAGATCGTCTGCAAGCCCGCGTTTGAGCCCCAGGCCCGGCACGCCAAATGCGCGGTACTGGTAGTTGAGATGGACGTCGATCGCGTTATAGCCTGATTCCGACATACCCCATGGTAGTCCACGTTCTTTCCCATACGCGATCTGCCTCGCCACAGCTGTATTGTAAGTCCGGTCGAGCAGCGTGTTCTCGTAGGTCGGCATCACCAGAAGCGGCATGAGGTACTCGAACATCGAGCCGCTCCATGAAAGGAGAATCGGTTCCCCAGCGATGCTGGTAAGCAGACGTCCCAGGGAAAACCAGCTTTCCTGCGGCAATTGTCCCTGCGCAATCGCCACGAAAATGGCCAATCTCGCTTCCGAGGCCAGCAGATCGTAGTAACTCGAATCCCGGCGTCGCTCACCCACGTTATAGCCTATCGCCAGGAGATGACGCGCCTTGTCGAACAGGAAGTCATATTCCATGAGGGCTAATTCGCCGGATTGCAGCGCAAGGCGTTCGATGGCCGCAATCCTTGCTCTGGCGCGTTGGCTTGATTCCGTGATGAGTCGTCGAATCTTATCCAACCATTCCCTTCCCTCCGGTGTTACGTCTGATCTGAACCGCTGATCGATTGCCGGCAGCAACTCTACGTCAAACATTGCGAGTTCGCGAAGCGTTGGGATCTCATCGCTGCCGCGAAAGTCACTGAATCGACTCGGAAAGGCCGGGAGCAATATCCACGGAGCGAGAAACGTCAGCTCGTCGCGGTTGCCCTGGCATTGCTGGGCGAGGGCGCGTGCCCAAACCTTCTCCTCATTCTCGGAGCTCTCGGGGTTTGCATCGAGGCTGTCCACCACCTTCGCTGCGGCTGCCGCCAGCCGGTCGAGGCACGTCCCAAGCGCTGCGAGAGACGCTGGCCGGGAATCGCATGCGGACGTCAGATCCTTGTGAAGTTGAGCGAGAGGATCTGGAGCGTCTCCTCCCGCTCCTCTTGCCTCTCCTGCAATGTCCATGAGAATACCGAGTGTGTCGCTGAGCCCATCCAACCATCGCGCTCCCAGGATCTTTTGATCGGGAAGTGCTAGCAGGCCCGGCCGTAAGGTCAGCAGATGACCTGCAAGGTTCCCGCTGTCCACTGTCGAAATGTAGGTGGGCTGCAGTGGTTTCAGAGACTGCGTGTCATACCAGTTGTAGAAGTGGCCCCGGTGCCGCTCCAAGGCCTCCATCGTGTGGAGTGCGTTCGTCGTCCGCTCGATGAGTTGTCCGGCCGAAATGTAGCCAAAGTCGTATGCGGAGAGATTCGCAAGGAGGGCAAGCCCCATGTTGGTCGGCGACGTGCGATGCCCGACCATGGCAGCGGGATGCTCCTGATAGTTATCAGGGGGCAGCCAGTGATCATCCGGTCCGACGAAAGTCTCGAAGAACGTCCAGGTCCTTCGGGAGAGCTTGCGGAGAAAGAGGATCTGCTCAGCCGTTAGTGCTGATACGGGACGAGATAGAGGCCTACTGATCCACCAGGCGATAGCAGGGGATAAGAACCAGAGGCCCAGGATGGGGGCCGCCACGGCCAGCGCGGCAGGCCTCGAAAGCGCCAGATAAATCACTGTGACGATGGCGATAACAGGGCCGATCCACATCGTCCGGCAGGAGGCAGCGAGGTCCGTACGGCGCTGGCGATCCGAGTCGTTAGACGGATTCCACTCCAAGAGTCGTTTATGCGTGACAAGCCGCCAGGTCGAGCGTAGAATCGCATCCAGGCTGAAGAATGCCTCGTAGGGTAGACATGCGAGCATAAATGCCGCCTGAGCAGAATGGCGGCCGGTCGAGCGCGCAGCGGCAGCGAGATGCTGCATGAGCAGCACATCGCCCGGCTTCTGAAAGAGATCCAAAGTAGAGGCAACCCAGGTGGGTATCAGGATCATTCCGATCACCACCAATGTCCATAACCAGGGCGGCGACAATACGGTCCAGCCCAGGAGTAACAGCAGGGTCAACGCCGCAGGCACGAGACTTCGACGAAGATTGTCGAATATCTTCCATCTTGACAGCCCGGATAGCGGATTCTTCTGGCGGAGTCCGTCGAAGCCGGGAACGCCCGGCAGCAACCAGCGCGCAATCTGCCAATCCCCGCGAATCCAGCGATGCCGCCGGCTCACATCTGCGCTGTAAAGAGAAGGAAACTCCTCGTACAACTGCACATCGTTCAACAGTCCCGCGCGGGCGTAGCACCCCTCCACAAGGTCGTGGCTGAGGATCCGGTTCTCCGGAAAGCGCCCACTAAGCGCCCGCTCGAACGCATCGACGTCATAGATTCCCTTACCGATGAAGGAGCCTTCGTGAAAGATATCCTGGTAAACGTCGGAGACGGCGCGTGTGTAAGGATCGATGCCGGGTTCACTCCCGAAGAGTTGCGCATACCGCGACCGGTTCGTGCCGGGCAGGCTCACGGCGACTCGCGGCTGAAGGATGGCGTATCCTTCAGAGACACGCCGCTTGTCCTCGTCGTACCACGCACGATTGAGCGGGTGCTCCATGGCTCCCACGAACTGCCACGCGGAATCGCGCGGTAGTTGCGTATCCGTGTCAAGGGTGATCACATACTTCACTTTCGATAAAACCCCAGTATCCCCAATGATGCATGAGAAGGGTTCCCTTAAGCCGCCACGCAACAGAGCATTTAATGCCGCAAGTTTCCCTCGCTTGCGCTCGTAACCCATCCAAATCCGCTCCCGAGGATTCCATCGGCGTGGCCGATGAAAGAGAAAGAACGTATCGCCCTTTACGCCACCGTATTTTTCATTCAGTTCCTCGATTTTCTTTTGGGCCAGCTCCAACAGCGGCCCGTCCTCCGGCATTGTTTCCGCGTGCGCATCCCGGAAATCAGTAAGCAGACCGAAGTGCAGGTTCTCGTCCCGATTTCCCAGAAACCGAACTTCAAGCGCCTCGATCAGGTCCTCGATGTTTTGAGCGCTCGTGAGCATCGTAGGGACCACGACAAGGGTGCGCGATTCCGGTGGAATCCCTCCACATAAGTCCATGCGCGGCAGCACGTGAGGCTTGGCCAGTAGCGTTGCCATCCAGTTTACCAGCGCCACCGCCATATGACTTGCGCAGAGCAATGAGAGGATACCGGTAAGCGCGAGCAGCCAATCATGCAACCCACTGCCACGGGTCTTCGCCAATAAGCTCATGGTGACAGTCAGCGTGATCAGCGTGATTGTCCCGAGATAGACGAACAAAGGAGCCCGGGAACCCACTTTCCGAAGGATCCCGGAGAGAGTCAATCGTACATGTGCCATCTCTGCAAGCTGCGGCAACCCCTTGTCAATGAGGTAAAACCCGACATGAGCCGCTCGATCGTCGCTGCCCTTCCCCTCCGCGCCCTCGCGGGCCAACTGGATCGCTTTCTGTGCCACCTCGCTTTCGGATAGCGGGCTCTCTTTCGCTATCTTCTCCACAACATGACGATATCTATCACGGGTGGCAAAATCCATTTTGCCGTAGACGTCGTCCGGATCCTCATACAAGATGCGCTCGACGACGCTCATCCTCTCGACGAACTCGCGCCAGTCCATCGCCCCCAGAAACCGGAGGCTGCCTATGCTGTTGCTTATGGAAACCTGATCGGCGGCCAGTTGTTGGCTTTCCGACTGCACTAACCGTTCAATTGTCAGTCCGGACTCGGAGAGGCGCTGCTCAATCCAGGTGAGCGCCAGCGCTAAAGCGGGGCCTTGCCTCTGCAAACGGCGCGCAAGTTCCGCGACAAAGGAACTCACCATCGGCGGGCTCGACCGGGCCATATCCGCGATCACCAACATCAGGCTTTTCGGGTCTTTCTCCGCCGTCTCCGTCATCCGGTCTGCCCAGTAGTCAGCGTGGTTTCGGTCTATCCTATCGGCGGCGATCCGAGCCCCAACGCGCCTGAGATTCTCGATAAGTGCCAGACGCAACATGATAGGGATTGCCCACAATTCCCCTAACTTCAGGCCGGTCACTGTCTGGTAGGCTGTCACAAAACTGCTGAGACTTTCCGGATCTACCCGCCCGTCGCCATGTGAGATCGTCTCCAGCGCAATGTCATACACGCGTGGGAGTCCCGCCGATGGGCCGTTAAGCAAGCGTGGCAGCTCCTTGCTATACCGCTTCGGAAGATGTCGTTTGGCCATGCGAATCTGTTCTTCGATCAGATAGAAGTTGTCGAGCAGCCATTCCCCTGCCGGCGCAATCGGGAGATTCGCATTGACCGCAGCCGTCAGCAAAGTGCAGGCTCCAATCAAGACTTCTTCATTGTCAGCCAGCCGTGTCAGGAGCTGGTACGGAGCGTGTCCCAAACCCAACTTATGCGAATCTGCCAGGGCCATGCCATGCTGTTTCATCTGCTCGCTGCTGAACAATTCAGATCGCAGCGGCGGCTCGGAAACGGCGCACTTTTGTGCCAGGTCTGTTCCGCGGATGGTCGCCCATAAATGTGACAAGCTTCCGAGCATGGTCTTGTTGTTCATCTTCAACTTTGAGGTTTCCTTCTTTCTGAAAGCAAGTCGCCTTCTATAGCTCAGGGTTTCTTCACTTTGCTATGGCATTTCTACACCATGGAATAAGAAATGCTGTCCTTTTGAAAATCTTCAATCACTCCTTCGGTAAACCATGGAAGAGCCTGTGATCCTGCAGGCATAGATCCAGATGGTCAGACGGAAAGCAAACCCGGGAGAGGATTCGGCAGTCAATGACGTGCGATCCTATCGGATCCGTTATTATCTAAGCATCGTAGGAGAGCTTGTTACAAGGTTCCAAATGCCTTACCTTTCAATCAGGGTATGGCTGACCCATCGTTCCGACACTTCCTTCTAAAGAATCATCCGATTTATAATTATCGCAAATGGCAGCTCGTCTCTTGCCGTGCGGGTGACCGGCTGGAGGAAGCAATTCCACTATCTGAAGCGAATTGTAAGAACTTCTGAGCGAAGCTTGCACGAAGCGAAGCTTTTGCCTGATTGTGTTGAGAAGAATATCAGAATGATCAGAATTTTGTAATGCACCTGTATGGGTAGTGATTCATACTACCGTTCTCTTCTCTATCTTTGCAGTTCCGTGGTGTGTCAATCAGCACCCTGCTTCTCCATAATCTTTTTCACACGGTCGATGGCGCGGCGTATATATGATTCATCAAATTTTCCCACAGGAGATGATGTCTCGAAGATTCTTTTCGGGATGCGCAGTTCGTCGAGGGAAAATCCTTCTCTTGTTTTAAACCGGTACTTTTCACGATAGATCTCTGTGCCGATCCTGTTAATATCTTCAAGTTTCAACTCGAATCCAAGTAAAGGAAGCAGTTTCGATACGATGTCAGGCGCGTAGATTCCCCTCGCGAAAAAACAGACGACCAGGCTTGATAATATCTGACGCCATCTTTCCTCCTCTAATAGCATATCGGCGAGTTCCTCGGGACTGGTTTGTTTTTGGGCAAGCACTTTCTGGTCAATGCTGTAGCCCGCATTGTCCAGATGGCTGTGTCGCAAACCGATTAAACTTCCTACATGGGTACCGGGGCCCGTATGGTATCCTGCCATTTCGTTCTTTCCAAAGGCCAGAGCGGAATCTCTATTTCCATATATTGAGCCCGCATAATCAACACCCTTTGCCAAGGCCGTGTAAAACTCATTGGGTTGCTCAGTGATCAGTCTGCTCGCATTTATGTATGGCGCCGGATCTCCCCAGGAAAATTTAATTCCCATCGTTTCTTTTTCAGATATGAGCCCCTGTTCCTGTGCCTCCGTTGCCCATGCCAGAACGACACCCGTGCTCATGGCATCCATTCCCGCTGTCTCGACACTATCCATCAATTTCAAGATGCCCTCGGGATCGGAAATACCCAGCATGGAGCCTAATGAATATATGGGTTCATAGTCGTAGGATATCATGGATGTCTTATAGTAATACGGTTCATCCTCATAAGGTTCTCTGAGTGCAGCGATATGGATGCATCCCACAGGACAATGGGAACAGGCCAAACGCCTGCCTAAATATCCCGCGGCAAACGCCTCGCCGGAAATCGCATCCGCTTTCTCAAAGGTTGCCTCTTTGAGATTTCTCGTGGGGAAGCCGCCGAACTTATTCAGTGCTATGATATTCTCGGCGGTGCCCAGATCGTGATATTTCTTCATGACCGGGGATTCCACCGCTTTCTGATATATTTCTTCATACATCTTTCGGTAAAGCTTTGTATCGGCAACAGGCACTGATAATTTTCCGGAGATGGCAATCGCCTTGAGTTTTTTACTTCCGAAGACGGCGCCCAATCCCAATCTGCCAAAATGACGATACGTCTCCGTCGTTACGCTGGCATATGAAACAAGGTTTTCCCCCGCCTTGCCTATTCGCATGATTGTGCGTAATCCGCCTCCCGTCTCATTCTCTCTGATGATACGCCCGGTTGCGGAACTGCCCATCCCCCATAGTGAAGAGGCATCATGAAAGTACACCTTGTTCCCGTGAATGGATAAATAGATGGGGATGTCACTGGCACCTTTCAAGACAATGGCCCCGTATCCGGCCATGCGGATTGCAACCGCACTTCTACCGCCACAGTGGCTCTCTCCCAAGTTGCCGGTATGGGGAGATTTAAACATGGCAACTGTTTTTGAGGCCAAAGGGAACAATGAGGTAAGGGGACCAACCGCGAATATGATCGGGTTTTCCGGACCGATGGGATCGCAACCAGTGGGACATTCTTCATGAAGAAGCTGTATAGCTACGCCTGCGCCCCCGATATACCTGTCAAAAAGCTCAGGCCTCTTTTTTGTCATGAAGGTTCTATTTGATAAGTCTATATAAAGGATATTGGCGAGGGGATCATCTTTTAGCATGGGCCACCCCCTCTTTTTTCTTCAGTCCCAAAACCTTGTGGGGACAGAAATTGACGCAGTAACCGCAGTGGATACAGATCATGGGTTTATTCGTGGTATCATCCCATAAAATGGCTCCAATGAGGCAGGCATCCTGGCAGTGCCCGCATCCGATGCATTTCTTCATATCGAGGCGAACGCCACCATCTTTTCCTGGTTCAAGGGCGTTCGTAGGACAGACTTTAGCACAGGGCGGATTATCACAGGCCCTGCAGACAATGACGGTAAAGCCCCGCCTCATACCTCCAACGGATTTCACGGCAATACAGGCCTTGGTTAACCCGGCCTCGTCCTGTCTTCGTGAGCATGCGAACATGCAACATTGACAGCCGACACATCTTTCCGTTTCCAATACCGCAAGTCTCATTGACTTGTTCCTTTCGCGCTCATGTCAATCTCAGTCGAGTATACCAGTTTATCCCGATATTTAGAGGGTTGGGCCTGAGAATCTGCCTAACTCAATACCATCGTATGCTTGAACATCGTTACCGGCTGTGAGGCCGAGCAGGGTCACGAACAGCGAAACGTTAATCCGGAGAATAGGAAGTTTCATTCATGCTCTCGGCGGCGGGTCCGCCTGCTCGGATCAGCGGCGGTCAGGGTCGCGCCACTCGACGGCGCCGAATTTGGTGTCGCCAAGTAAGGTGTAAACAAGGCTGACGGTTCCCATCGTCTGGCGAGTGTCGGCCCGGTCTGGATAGGTTGCATTCCGGATGGAAGCGATGTATTGGAGCGCCAGGGCGTGATGGCCGAATAGGCGAACGGTGAATCCCGCGTTCAGGCGGTCGACGTTCTCACTTCCCCCCGGATCCCCGCCACCCATGCCAGACACATAATACGCCCGTCCTGTTAAGTCGAACATGGCCCTGTCGCCAAGGATGAGGCGGAGAGCGAGGAGCCCCTGCGGGGCGACGCCATAGTGGTAGTCGCGTTCACCCTCCGGGGAGACGTTACCGGCAGCGGCATAGCCGACACCGCCGAGGGCCGAACCTTGGAGCGCTACCGCTCGCGAGAGCCACCATTGAAAGGTAGTACCGAGAGAGAGGGACGTGCTTGAAACGCGGAAGATATGTGGCGATATATAGTCATAACCGCCGTAGAGGCCAAATATCCCGCGATAGTCACTGCCTGCCTCGTATTTCTTTCCGAGGAGGAGACCGCGGATCATGATGTCTTCGACAGGGTTATCTGCCGTGGCGAGGGTGGTCAATTCAAAATGGAAGTAGTCGAAAGGACGCTCATAGCCATAGCCGGGCTTCCCGGGAAGCCCGTAGGCCATGCTGAAGTCCGCGGTCACCTCGTTCCTATTGATGTTGCTCGAACCAGTCTGGTCGTTCAGGTTCGAACTCAGACTTGCGCCGAGCCCCAGGCGCCAGAAGGTGGCCGGATTATGGCTCGGGAAGACGGATTTGAAGCTGTCGCCAAAGACGAGGCGGTTGAAGCCCAGGGGTGGCGAAATCACTGCTGCGCAAAGCTCACGCCAGATCTCAGGCTTGCCGCCATCGCCTTCGAGAATCAGGCTGGCCATACGGAAGAGTGGCTCCCCGAAGAAGCTCCCGGCAATGCCGCTGGCGATCTGGTCATTGACGGATGGGT
>PLMX01000216.1 GCA_003142635.1 Syntrophaceae bacterium
TCCATGATAACGGATACTGTCGATGAGGAGGCACTCGACCGTGCAGATCATTTAAAAATGATCGCCCAATTTGGCGTCGGTTACAATAACATAGATGTGGCGGCAGCCACGAAACTGGGAATACCTGTTTCAAACACGCCCGGTGTGCTTACGGATGCAACTGCGGAACTCGCCTTTGCATTGATCTTGGCTATTTCCCGGAGGCTCGTGGAAGGCGACAGGATGACCAGGGAAGGACGTTTCCGATGCTGGGCGCCTATGCTCTTCCTCGGCCGTGAAGTTACCGGTAAGACACTCGGGGTCGTCGGTATGGGAAAAATCGGAAAGGCCGTGGCGCAAAGAGCCAGGTGTTTCCATATGCCTGTCCTGTATCACAACCGCAAGAGGATGAGCGAATCCGAAGAAAAGGAACTCATGGCAAAATACGTGGATATGAAAACATTGCTTTCGCAATCGGACTTCATATCCCTGCACGTCCCTCTCACAAAAGAGACCAGGCACCTGATAGGCAACAAAGAACTCTCCCTGATGAAGCCTACGGCATATCTGATTAATGCATCAAGAGGTCCCGTTGTAGATGAAAAGGCACTGCTTCAGGCGCTGAAGAAAAAGAAGATAGGCGGCGCAGGTCTGGATGTCTATGAAAATGAACCTGCCCTCACACCCGGCCTGGCGGAACTGGATAATGTCATCCTGCTCCCTCACGTGGGGAGCGGCACACTCGAAACGCGTTTCAGGATGGCCAGCATGGCGGTTGAAAATCTCATCGCCGGCCTGAACGGCAAGGTCCCCCCGAACATCGTCAACCCTGATGTTCTATCACATCGACGCTTGTGAGCATCGGCATATTTTAAGACGTAAAAAGGTGGTCCGTAAGCCGCGTCAGCATCTTTGCCCCCTTTACTTCCGTCTCGAAGAGCGGCAAGACAGCCCTCACCCTGTCTCCAAAAATCTCCCAGATCTCCGCCATATGTTCATCCTACATCTGCACACGATTGCGTACAAACTCTACGGCATCCGGACCCACCTTGACCTGCCCCAGAACATTTACCACATTCAGAGTTAGAGTTCCGCCATTTGTACCGCCCTTAATGCAGCCATGTTTCTGGTGCCGTGAAACTCATAACGACGAACCTGTTCTTTTTCACAGAGCTCATCCGAAAGGGCTTAGATATAAGCATGAATGGGCATCATCTGGTGGAAGGCAGTGTCAAAAACAGCCACCTGCAAAATGGAAGGTAGAAGTCCCCGCATTAGCTCAATGCCCGCCAAGTTGTAAGGGTTGTGCAGCGGCGCCAGGTCGCAGGACGCACAGATCGAATTGATGATGCTTTCGTTGGTAAGCACCGTATTCACAGGGGCCGCGCCACCGTGAACAACCCAGTGCCTAATGGCATTGAGGTCACTTGGTTTGCTGATGGCCCATAATCGAACCACTACGCATTGGAGCCAAGAAAGCATATTTACTGGTCAATCAGGTCGGAGAGAATCTCCTGCGACTTGAGAAACTGAGAGTATTTCATATTCCTTTCAGACTTTCACGGTATGGACATGAACAGGTGTAAAATTCAGATGAGTTTCCAGCCCGTGAGATGCAGCATTTTGATGCCCAGGCAGTTATGTAGTTCAATTGTGAGCGGGTAAGGCGACAAGAAATCCTGCGGCAGGTAAACATAGATTTTGTTGATAATCTGAACCTCATAGTAGTTGATATTTTTCGGCCTGCCCGCTCGCACGGAGGGGCAAAAATTGATTCGCCCTCAACATACACTAATAGGACGCGTGTTAAAAAGGCGGAGAGCCCCACTTCTTTTTAAAAGGTAGTCACGGACTTTGTCGGAAACCGCAATCATAATTCTTTTAAATAGCGAAGGGAGGATCCTTGGATCCTCCCTTCTTTTGAAGTCATTATTTTTGAAACTACGGTCTCGCATCGGGTGGAGCATCGGCGGGAATAATCGGGCAGTAAATCACGCCACGGTCGACATTCATGCCGATAGGCTTGTCGGTCTTGAGCAGCTTTATCTGGACTCGGACGTTTTCCACCATGATGATGACCACAAGGACAAGAATCCCGATGCTCAGCCAAGTGTTCAACATCTGATCTTTTGCCAGGTACGTCTGGACATTCATGATCCCGGCGGCAAAAGTGGTGACTGTGATAAAAACGCAGGGAACAAACGTAATCAGAGCGTAGCTTTTCTTGGCACATAGCCTAAGGATGATCGTTGTTCCGATCGCCAGGGCCAAGGACGCCAGAACCTGGTTCGTGGCGCCGAACATCGGCCAGATGGAGGAGATATCGCCGGTGTAGAGTATATAACCCCAGCACAGGGAGACGAGGGCGCTGGTCACAATAGAACCGGGGATCCAGTCTTTCTTACCGAAGGGTTTGTAGGCATAGCCGAGTATATCCTGGAGGATATAGCGGGCCACGCGGGTTCCGGCGTCGATGGTCGTCAGGATGAATAGAGCCTCGAACATGATGATGAACTGGAACCAGTACTTCATCGTATGCCGGAGACCCTCGCCGATATTTGCGAAGATATGGGCCATGCCCACGGCAAGGGAGATGGCGCCCCCCGGGCGATGAGAGACGTCCAGTCCGACCAACTGATTGAGGATGGGCAGATCAACGACGGACATTTGTAATTTCGCATATACGGCCGCAGAGGTATTGATGGCAAAATAGTCGTTCGGATTGAGGCAGACGGCGGAGAGAAGAGCCATTACGGCGACCAAAGCTTCCGTTAACATGGCGCCATAGCCGATTATTTTTATTTCCGTCTCATGTTCGATCATCTTTGGAGTCGTCCCGGAGCCGATGAGGGCATGGAATCCCGAAATGGCGCCGCAGGCTATGGTAATAAACACATAGGGCCACCAAGGACCGGGAATGATGGGTCCAGCGCCGTGTATGAACTCCGTCGTGAAGGGCATCTTTATCGACGGATTCACGAAGAACATGCCAATCACCAGGGCAGCGATGACGCCGATCTTCATGAAGGTGCTCAGATAGTCCCGCGGTGCAAGCAGGAGCCAGACGGGAATAGCAGCGGCAAGGAAACCATAGAGGGGCAACAGGACGGACACCTGTTTCTTACTGAAGGTAAACCAGATGGCAAAACTGGAGTCTGCGACATAGGGCCCCACGAAGACGGCTGCGCAGACCAAGATAAACCCGGCGATGGATCCGGAAAGGATTGCCCCGGGTCTGATCCTGAACATGTAGATGCCGACGCACATTGCGATAGGAATCGTCATGGCAATGGAGAAGACGCCCCAGGGGTTGTTGAACAGGGCATTGACAACGGCCACACCCAGGCCGGCGAGAGCGACGATGATGATAAAGAGAATAACAACCGCGGTGACCACGCCCGTGAGCTTACTGACGTCTTTTTCGGCGATGACCGACAGAGACTGGCCATTATGGCGGTATGAGGCAAAGAGAATGATCATATCATGGACACAGCCGGCAAAGACGCTGCCCAGCAGGATCCAGAAAAAACCGGGCCCCCAGCCATACTGCGCGGCCAGAACCGGTCCGATCAAAGGGCCCGCTCCCGCGATGGCAGCAAAATGATGGCCGAAGACGACCCACTTGTTGGTAGGGACATAGTTCTGACCATCATTGCAGGAAACCGACGGGGCAATGTTGCGGTCATCCAGCATCATCACCTTGGCTGCGATGAATGCCGCGTAATAACGATAAGCCAAAGCAAAGGTACATAAAGCGCCAATCAACAAATATAATGAGCTCATGAAATTTACCCCCTTTAATATTGTTTATATAAAACCAGAGCGGGCACGATTTTACATGGAATCATTTCAAACGAATTTTCAGTTCCCGCTTTTTTGTCATTTCAGGGTAGAATAATATCCATGCGGCACGGAACGTTTGGACACGCAACGCCGTCCTACACAGCAGTGCCAGATCAACAAGCCCTTTCATGGTTCCCAGGCTGCGGAGAAAGCGCTGATCAAAAGGCCAGTAATTTCTGCCCTTGATACTAAGATCCTTGATCCCGCCAATCCCCTGACGACAATATGAAACTTTTTTCATATGAACTGGACAACTATTTCATCCAATGCTGCCCATAAAATCATGACTTGGCCGTAAATTTATTCCCATCAGAAATAAAAGTCAATGATTTTTCTTCAAGTGCTTGGAACGCATTTATCTGTTAGCATTTATCTTGACATCGGGATTTTCTGGATGCACTATATTGGCAACTTACAGGATGCAAGGCCTGTCGGATGTGAATGTTTTTTTTAAAGCGATCTAAACCGTTTCGGTGGAGGTGACAAGATGCCACAGGGCGAACAAACCAGTTCCGCCGTTAAGGAACTCAAAATCGGCGGCAAGATCAAATATCTTCGTGAAAAAAACTTTTTTACCTTGACGGATCTGGCCGCAAAGACCGGACTCCCCAAAGCGATGCTGACTGAAATCGAAGCGGATGAGGTCATGCCGCCCGTGGCCACCCTGCTCAAACTGGCCAAGGGGCTCAATGTGAGCATGTCCTATTTCTTCAAGGATGAGGCTCCGGCACAGCAGATTTCCGTCACCCGGACGGGTGAGCGAGTCCAGGTCCAGCGCCGGCCTCATCATCGGGAAGGTGAAGTCGATTACATCTATGAAGCCCTCGAAGCCAGGATGCCCGGCAAGCATATGGAGCCGCTTCTGGTTGGATTTGTCCCCATGGAAACAGCTGACATGGTCTTCACCAGCCATGAGGGAGAGGAATTTCTGTATCTCCTGGACGGAAAGCTCGAATTTCGCACCAATGACCGGGTTGAAACCCTTTCCGCCGGGGATACGATTTATTTTGATTCTGTCCTGAATCACAGTTGTCGTTCTTTGACTGATGGACCAGCAAGGGCCATCGTGGTCGTTTGGAGCAAAACCTGAAAAGAGGTATGCGATGATTGAAATCCGTTTTCACGGACGGGGCGGTCAGGGGACGGTGGTGGCCACTATTCTGCTGGCCAAAGCCTTTTTCCAGGCGGGCTATCAGGTGCAAAGTTTCCCCTTTTTCGGGGTGGAACGACGGGGCGCGCCGGTCGAAGCCTATGTCCGCTTGGACAAAAATAAGATCCTACTCAGGACCAACGTCACCGCACCGAATCATGTGGCCGTCCAGGATCAGACCCTCCTCAACAGCATCAACGTCACCCGGGGTCTCAAGCCAGACGGCTGGATCCTGATCAACAGTCCATCGACGCCTGCCAATCTGAAACCCTTTGCCGGCTTTCAACTGGCCCATGTGGATGCGAACCGGATCGCCCTGAATCACAAGCTAGGAACTCGGACCCATCCCATTGTCAATACCACCATGATCGGGGCCTTTGCCCGGATGCTTGAGATGCCCTCCATGGAGGCCATTGCGGCCGCTATACGTGAAGACATCCAGGTCGAGGCACAGAGAAATATCGAGGCCGCCCACGAGGCGTTCGAAGCGGTCTGTCTGATGGGCCGGATCGGATAAAACATCAAGGAATCTAAAATGAACGAAGCGAAGAATCCCAATCCTTTATTCATGCCCATTACTTATCTCACCACGGAAAGCAATAAGACGGGATCGTGGCGGTTTCTTCACCCTCAGTATGATGAGAAGACATCGCCTTGCAGCGTCGCCTGTCCGGCGGGGGAAGACATTGCCCGGATCGAGATGTTGGCCTCCCAGGGGCTTTTCAAGGAGGCTTGGGAAACCATCCTCCGAGAGAATCCCTTTCCGTCCGTCTGCGGACGCGTTTGTTTCCATCCCTGTGAAGGCCAGTGCAACCGGCGGGAGTTAGATATGGCCGTTGCCATTCACAGCCTCGAGCGGTTTCTTGCAGATACGGCTATCCGGTACGGGATAAAGCCGGTTCTGGAGAAAAGGCCATCGCAGAAGCAGAGGATTGCCGTGATCGGTGCCGGTCCGGCAGGACTCTCGGCGGCGTGGTTCCTTTCCATGCTGGGCTATGCCTGCCATGTATTTGAGGCATCAGCGGAAGCAGGTGGGGTGTTGCGCTGGGGAATTCCCCTGTATCGCCTCCCTCTGAACGCGCTCCTCCATGATATTCAACAAGTTGAAGCCCAGGGCGTTACGATCTATACGGGAAAACCGGTGAGTCCTGATGTTCTGGAGATCATGAAGAAAGACTATGATGCTGTTTTTATCGGCTGTGGTCACGGCCGGGGAATGTCCATGAATGTCCCGGGCGAAGACCTGAAAGAGGTCAGCGAGGGGCTGGATTTCCTCCGGAAACTCCGAGAGGGTGAGACGCCTCCCTGCCAAGGTGTATCAGCAATCATCGGCGGCGGCAACACGGCCATTGACGTGGCCCGCAGCGTCGTGCGCCTGGGCGGAAAAGCCTTGCTGCTCTACCGGCGGCGCCGTCAGGATATGCCCGCTCTGGAATTGGAAGTGGAAATGGCCCTGGAGGAAGGAGTGAAACTTCAAGAACTCGTTGCTCCGGCAGCGGTTGCGCGGGATGAGGATCAGGTCGTACTTACCTTGCAGGAGATGAAAATTGCCGGTGACGAGGGCGGGCGAGCACGGGTGGCTCCCGACGAGGGAAAAACCCGGAAAGTCCGGATTGACCGGATCTTCAAGGCTATCGGTGCCCAAGCCGATGAACCTCGGCATCAACCTCCGGCCGGTGACGAGGGCCTGCTGAGCTTAAGTCACACCGTTCTAGTCCGCGGGAATCAGGGCCCCGTGATGGTCTTTGGGGGAGATTTGACTAACGAAACAAAGAGTGTGGTCCACGCCGTCGCGTCAGGAAAAGAAGCAGCCATGGCGCTCGATACACTTTTTCGGGAGGGGTTCGAAGCAATTGTTCCCAAGCTTGAAGCCTGCCGGGTCGGCGAAGGTCCGTCCTTGTCCATGGAAATCTATATGGGCGGGCAGCGGCGGCTCCGGAACCCCCATGTGGTTCGTTACGAGGAAATAAACACGGATTATTTCGGGTTTATTCCCCGGGTTATACAGCCCCGACTGCTCAAGGAAGAACGTGTTCAATCCTTTGAAGAAATCGATTTGAAGATTTCCGCCAATCTAGCGATGAAAGAGTCGGAACGCTGTTTCAACTGCGGTCTGTGCAACCAGTGTGACAACTGCTTCATTTATTGTCCAGACACTTCGGTGATGCGGGACAAGGATCATCAGGGACGGCATATCAATTATGACTACTGCAAGGGATGCGGCCTGTGCGTGGTAGAATGCCCCCGCAACGCCATGTCCCTGAGGGAGGAGGAGTCATGAAACGGGTCTTAGAGGGAAGCCATGCGGTCGCGGAAGCGGTAAGACTGGCGAAGGTTCAGGTAATTTCCGCGTATCCCATCACACCGCAAACCCATATTGTAGAGATCCTGTCGGAATACTGCACGAAAGGAATGATGAAGGCCAAATTCCTGCGTGTGGAAAGCGAGCACTCTTGTATGGCCGCGCTGATCGGCGCGCAGAGTACAGGGGTGCGAACCTTTACGGCCACTTCCGGACAGGGATTAGCCCTGATGCATGAGCTGCTCCACTGGGCCGCCGGCGCCCGGCTTCCCATCGTAATGGCCGAGGTCAACCGGGCTCTCGCGCCTGGATGGAACATCTGGGTCGACCAAACCGACAGCCTGGCCCAGCGCGACACCGGCTGGATACAGATGTACTGTGAAGACGGCCAGGAGGTTCTCGACTCGACCCTCCAGGCCTTTCGCCTAGCCGAAGTGGTAAATCTGCCGGTCATGATCGTTCTCGATGCCTTTTATCTCTCCCATACCTATGAACCGGTGGAGGTGCCCAGCCAGGAAGAAGTAGACCAGTTCCTGCCACCCTTCGAGCCGAAATTTCGACTGGATACGGCTCATCCCTGCGGCTTCGGCCCCCTGGTAGCTCCCGGCGATTACATGGAAATGCGCTATCATATCGCGATGGCGATGGAGGAAGCCCTGGACCGTTTTGATGAGATTGAAGCGGCATTTGCCGCACAGTTTAACCGCCGTTATGGTCCGGTGGAAGCGATTGATTGCGAGGACGCCGACATTGTCTTCATAACTACGGGAACAGTGACGAGCACCTGCCGCCTCGTGCTCCAGGACCTAAGGGCTAAGGGAGAAAAGGTGGGCATTCTGAAGCTGAAACTGTTGCGGCCTTTCCCCACTGAGCAGATTCGCGAAAAACTCAGATCGGTAAAGAAGGTGGCCGTAGTCGATCGGAATTTCTCATTCGGGGCGAGCGGGATCTTTGCCCAGGAAGTGCGGGCGGCGCTGTGCAACATGCCGGTTCACCCCACCGTTTTCGGCTTTGTGGCGGGCATAGGCGGCAGGGATGTGACGCCTGAACTCCTTGAGATGATTTACTGGCAGACTAAAACCAGCGATGTTCCTCAGAAGGAAAGCGTATGGATGGGCTTGCGGGAGGTGAAAAATGTTGACTGAGATCATGGATCGGGAATTCGTCTATTCCGGGCATGTGGGTTGCCCCGGCTGCGGCGCGACGATCGCCATGCGTTTTGTGCTCAAAGCCCTGGGAGAAAAGACCATAATGGTCCTGCCGGCCTGCTGCTGGTCGGTGATCACCGGACCTTATCCCCTATCGGCACTTAAGATCCCGGTGATCCATGCGGCCTTTGAAACAGGCGGTGCCACGGCAAGCGGGGTGCGCGCCGCCCTCGACATGATGGGCGATACGGAAACCACCGTGCTCACTTGGGCCGGCGACGGCGGGACTTTTGATATCGGTTTCCAGGCTTTGAGCGGCGCCGTGGAACGCAACGAAAATTTCCTCTATGTCTGCTACGACAATGAAGCCTATATGAATACCGGTATCCAGCGCAGTTCCTCCACACCCTACGGTGCCTGGACAACAACCACCACCGGTCAAGACTGGAAAAGATTGCGGAAAAAAAATATCGTGGAAGTCCTCGTGGCCCATCGGATTCCCTATGTGGCGACGGCCAGTATTGCTTTTCCCGACGACTTGCTCCGCAAGACCCAGAAGGCAAGGGAAACGAAGGGATCCAAATTTATTCATATTTATGCGAGCTGCCCCACGGGCTGGCGCATCCCCTCCGAAATGTCCGTCAAGATCGCCCGCATGGCCGTACAGACCAATATCTTCCCCCTCTATGAGGTAGAAGACGGTCGGAAGTATACCATCAATTATAAACCCAAGGAATATCTCGTGCGGGAATATTTCAAACTTCAGGGCCGCTTCAAGCATTTGACCGATCAGGACCTCGACCAGATTCAGCAAATGGTGAACGAAGACTGGGAACTGCTGCTGCATAAAGCAGGAGATAGAAGCTGAGTGATAGCATGGAAGCAAATAAAATTCATTTGGCGCTGACGTCTTAAATATTCAAACTCTTTGTTGATCTGACCCTACAATATTGCTCAGGTAGCGGCGTGTCATCGAAATGACAGGTGGAATTGATCTACCCGACCTCTTGTTACCTTGTGCCTCAGAGACTTGCGATTCCAACGCCGCCTACTTTAGTCTCGTCAATGCAGAAGGCACTGGCTGCGCCTTTTTTGACGGGGCACTCCTGGTGCGTTCTCGCAAATAGTTCATTTGGTTCTTTGATTATTTTCTTATATTCAAGACACAGTTGGATGCGCAGATGTATTCATTAGTCACATGAATAAGTCTAAATCCTCTTCTGAATAACTTTGAAATAGAAAGATTAGGAGGCAAATTGCAGAAAATTAGGCTCTATTGAGATACTGACGAAAAAAAGATAGCTCAGTCATTTTTACTGGGTGGAACAGCATCTGCCTTCTGCTTTTTCCTCTCTCTTAGCAACGGAACAAAATATTGAACCAACAACACAGCCATAATTGTCACTGCCGTGATTGTTATCAGAAAATCGCGATAGATTAAAATTAAGGACAGCATAATTAGCCCATAAAGCACAAGCGCTATGACCGTAATCTTCTGGTTATCACGCTTGATTTTCAATATTTATACCTCTCATCGATTTCATGCCGCGTAGATAGTCTGCTGCATATCATTGATCTCGGGCATGGTCAATCGAATAGATCGGGTTGGCGGAGACGTGCCAGTGAAAGTGTCGGCCTAAACAAATACTCGCCGTCTCATTAGCGGGGGGATGTCCGATGATGGATCTAAGAAACGCCAACCATATGTAGAGAGGAGTCCTGCAATCTCAGGCGAAGATTTCCGGCATATACTCATGTTGGGAGAACAACCCCGTATGCCCACCCGTCATCTCTTTTTTAAGTACGATGACATGACGAGTTGTGCCTCCCCTGCTATTACAGCGATGCCTTTCTTGTTTGCGACTTCCGTAGACAACGTAACGCGCCCCTTTTCCGGAGCCCAGGCGATGACCCTGGCGCGGGCTGTCACCTCATCACCCGGCCTCACGGGAGCAAGGAACCTTACCTGTTGGCTCAGATAAATTGCCCCCGGCCCCGGGAGCCTCGTTCCCAAAACGGCGGATATCAAACTCGCGACAAGCATCCCATGCGCTATTCGGCCGCCAAACATGGTGCCTTTCGCATATTCTTCATTCAAATGAACAGGATTGTGGTCACCCGATATTCGGGCAAATGCCTTGATATCTTCATCGCTGACAAGCTTTGTCAGCGATGCTTCTTCTCCGATAGTGAAACTGCTCCGCTCGTTTATCATTAATATCAACACCTCCCTGTCCAATTAGTGAAGGTACATTTGAATAGTATCGTGAATCATAGCAGGCTAAGACTTCTTCATTCATACGGCAAAACGGTTCTTCATCTTGAGGATATACAGGACTGCCTTAGACAACTCTCAATCTGCTGAAAGTAGTTCTTTGACGAAGGGACTGACTCCTCAAACCCGCGCATGCGTGTGACCGCTTACGGCACCTGAACCTTGTATCCCATATCTTCCACTGCGCAGGTAAGGTCGTCCTGGCAAAGGTTGGGATTCTCGTGCTGTATACTGATTATCTTTTTTTGAAGATCGATATCGACCGCTTTGACTCCTGCCATGGATTTTAATTTCTTCTCAATGGCATTCGCGCAGGATTTACATTCCATATTCGGGATTTTGAATTTCACTTTCTCCATAACCTTCCGCCTCCTTAAAAAGGGATCTCTGATAAGAAGAAACACCTGTAATATAGTGACCAGCAGTGGGTTCCCGGCCGCCTGCCTGTGTCTACAAGGTTTTTTTAACGACCCCGGGACCCTTGTTCTATGAGATAGCGGTCCCCGGGGTCAGTTAAACATGGCAATACTCAGCCCTTTGGCTTGAGAAAATCCTTCCGCAGAAATTCGGGATTCGGGTAGGTATAAAATCCCTTCCCGCTTTTCACGCCGAGCTTTCCCGCCTTGACCATCTTGAGCAACGCTGCCGGAGGCTTGTCCTTAGGATCCTTCGACTCGTTGTAATAGACCATCTCGATATCGTAGACCACATCGAGCCCGACCTTATCCATGAGCCCGAAAGGACCTTCCTTCATCTTCGTGAACACCATCCACCCGCGATCTGAGTCGCGAAAATCCACGAACCCGTTTCCCCACATATAGAGGACTTCACGCTTGATGGCGCGCCATACGCGGTTGAAACAGAACCCGAGGATTTCCTTGTTCACGGTGAGCGGAATGCAGCCAATCGATATGATCCACTCCCTTCCCTTCTTCATCACTGCGGGCAGCGTCTTCGTCCCGCCCATGATATCCACCATATTGGTGCCCTGAAGGGGAAAATAGAAATGAACGTTCAGGCAGCGTTCCGGCCTGCCGCTGCTCTTTTCCATCTTCGACACGGGGATGGACGAGCTGTTGGTGGCCAGAATACAGTTCTTGGGCGTCATGGCTCCCAGCTGCTTAAAGACCTTATTCTTCAGTTCGATATTCTCCGGCGCGGCCTCAATCACGAAATCGGCATCCTTTACCGCTTCGCGAAGGTCCGTTACCTGCACAACGGCTTTTCTGATCCGTTCCCATCTCTCCCAAGGAATGAACGGCGTAATCTTCTTCCCCTTCAGCTCCGCTTTACGGTTGTTGAAGGCAAGCTCAAAGGCCCCTTCCCGCGGATCATAGACCTTTACTTTGTACCCGACGTTTGCGGCAAGCATCGCGATCTGTGTTCCCAAGATACCGGTACCGACCACGGCAACTTTCTTAAATGGTTTTTTCATGGACTGTTCTCCTTTTCAATTTCATTGTTAGTATATTCCCGTAAGGAGGTAGAGCGCAATGACCACAAAAACCATTAACGTCTTGATCACGGTCATCGCAAAAATATCGATATACGATTGTTTATGGGTCAGCCCACAGACCGCCAACAGGGTGATGACCGCGCCATTATGGGGCATCGTATCGCAACCGCCTGATGCCATTGATGCAACCCTGTGCAGAATCTCCGGTGACATCCCTATGGAGTTTGCCCAAGCGAGCCAATCCTTAGACATGAGGTCAAGGGCAATGGACATACCTCCCGATGCAGAACCAGTGATGCCGGCGAGTGTCGTAACCGAAACCGCTTCAGAAACGAGAGGTGTACCACCAATTTTGATTCCAAGGAGGGCGGCGGCGATCGATTTGAATCCCGGCAAGGCGGCGATGACATTACCATAACCAACCTCGGAAGCAGTATTCATGATGGCCAAAAGCGAACCGATGGCGCCGACATTCAATGCCTTCTGCAATCCACCATCCTTAGGTATATTCTTGAAACCAAGTGCAAGGGCCAGAACAATACCAAAAACAAGGCCGATAACAAGCGACCAGATACCGATGACATTCTTCACAGCGGGCGCCATCAAGGGGAGCTTCATGCCGCTTAGAGGCGCGAGGATAGCAGGATCCCAGGTATAAACCCGTGACAGGTAATAATTGATGGCCAGGACCAGAAGCAACGGCAGAATCGCAACGTACCACTTGGGCAGCTTTACGTCCGCTGCCTCCGCGGGCTCATTCAAGGTGTGCGCACCATATCCTTCGCCTTTTCCCTTTGCCTTTTTGAGTCTCCATTGCAGATAAATCATCCCTATGATAAAGATCAAAATTCCGCCGACTATGCCGGCAATCGGCGCCGCATAACCATTTGTTCCGTAAAATGTAGTAGGGATGATGTTCTGTATTTGTGGTGTTCCCGGAAATGCATCCATCGTAAATGTGAATGACCCGAGTGCAATACAGCCAGGAATCAGACGCTTCGGCATGTTCGCTTCTTTGAACAATGCTGCCGCAAAGGGGTAGACGGCAAAAACAACCACGAACAGGCTCACGCCTCCATAAGTAAGAATCGCACAGGACAGTACGACAGCCAGAATGGCGTGCTTGTGGCCGAGTTTCTCCATGATGGCGTGCGAGATGCCTTTAGCCAGAAGGGTATCTTCCATAACCTTCCCGAAAACCGCACCAAGCATAAAAACGGGGAAAAATAATTTTACATATACTACCGCCTTCGCCATGAACAATTCGGTATAAGACGGCATGATTGGCAGCCCCTGGAGAGCCGCAGCCAGAAGGGCAAATACGGGAGCAAACAGTATAACGGAAAACCCCTGGTATGCCATGAACATCAACAAAAAAAGACTCAACAAGATACCTAATACTTCCATTTTGAACCTCCTTATTAGTCAGTTTAAGAATTTTCTCCCAACGTGGAATGTGTATTGAGAATTCAACGTCAAAAGAGAACCTGAATCACGGTTTCCCGCTTCACAAACTGCCCTCCTTGTCCTGGTGTAGTCGTAAGGAATTTGTTGTGTACCCCAAATACAAGCAAACGTTTCGCCCATCACCTCCCCTCCATGTTGCTATTGCGACCGTGTCATAGGCAACAATGATGCCAGCATCCGAAATTTCTAAATATATGAAAATAAAAGGCTTCTTTACAATTAATGATTAATGACATCTCTCGCAAGCGAATACTACCCACTGCAATTGAGTATCTGTGTCAAAAAATATTATCTTATTTCGGCAGCTTAGAACATAAAGAAACATATATCTGCATGTAGCTTATTGTAGACATATTTTTTGTCAAGAATAATTAAATTTTTTCATTTTCTTATAGAGGGCCGTCCTGTGTATGCCCAGGATTTGCGCCGCCTTCTGTTTGTTATTATTTGAGGCATGCAGCGCCTGCATGAGAGCCTCCTTCTCAGAGACGTCTCTAATACTCCTCAATGGCGAGGCGTGTGAACGTGGAAACCTTTCAGACCGGGCTGAAATATGACTGGTAGATGATCAAGCCTGACCGTATCATCAACTCCTTCCATGGAGCAGAGAGTTCTTTCCAGTATGTTGGACAATTCGCGAATATTGCCCGGCCATTTGTAGTTTTCGAAAATCTTCAATACGTCGTCGGAGATCTTCGTTACCGTCCTTCCCAAGTCTCTTCCAAGTCTCGCAAGAATATCCTCAGCCAGTATGGAAATATCAACTTTCCTTTCTCTGAGAGGCGGTATCTTGAGGGGAATGACATTCAATCTATAGTATAAGTCTTCCCTGAAGCTGCCCTGTTTTACCAGTTCCTCCGGATCTTCATGAGTGGCTGCGATTAGTCGAAAATCGCATCTCGTTACGCGGGTTCCTCCTAATCTTTCCACCTCCCTGTCCTCCAAGACGCGCAGGAGCTTTGGCTGCATTTCCAACGGCAGTTCGGTAATCTCATCTAAAAATAATGTCCCGCGATGTGCAAGTTCGAACTTCCCCGGTTTGGACCTGGTTGCCCCTGTAAAAGCGCCGGGCTCATAGCCGAAAAGTTCAGCCTCCAACAGATCTTTGGGAATCGCCGCACAATTGATCCGGATAAAGGGATTAAGTCTGCGCATGCTTGCGTCATGAATGGCATGAGCAAAGAGTTCTTTGCCAGTGCCGCTTTCCCCCATTAACAATACCGTTGAATTTACCGTGGCTGCCTTCAGGGCTAATCTTTTCAATTCCGCGATGATCTTGCTCTTTCCCTGAATATTACTTATTGAATATCTCGACGATCTAAGGTTCACCAATTCCTTTTGAAAGAGTTCTACCTTCGATTCCAATAAGCTGAGTTTACTTGCGAGGACGCTTACGTCTTTTACATCCTCAAACATGACCTGGCCGAAGACGGCTACCAATTTTCCGTCTATCCAAATAGGAAGACGCTGTACAACCATATCTTGATCCATGATGCGGTGCAGATGGTTGATTTCCGGGATTCCCGTTTGAGCCACGATATGCATCCGCGTATTTTCGATCACCTCTGTACAATGTCTGCCAATCTTCTTTTGGGGATTCATTCCCAGAAACCGGCGTACGTTTCACTGAAGAAGATGACGGAGCCGTCGGGATCAGTGATTATCACTCCGCTCAGAATATTATTCAAAACGGCTTCATATAGGCTCACCTTCTCCTGCAGGACGCTAACTTCCTTAGACACCATAACAAACCTCGCCCTTCAATATATGCCCTATTGAGAATTTGCACGGCTTGGAACACGCTGACGCCTGATTCAGTATCACAATAAACGCCCCATAACAATAAAATTGATGGCAAAAGATGGCGTAACTTATGCGATTATCATGTTCACAATTATGAGGGGCTTCTTATTTGATGCTTCACGCATTGCAGAATGCATATGCAAGGAGAGATAATTTGTTAGTCCCGCTGTTGCCCCCACCGAATTTGGTTTGAATTTTTTATGGGATTGCATTAACATCTCATTCATCACACCATAACTCATCTTGTATAGCCGTTCTTTTTCTTAATGCATAATTGTAATTTAGGAGCTTTGCTTGATACCAACGAAAAAACTGAGAATTGCCGCATTAGCATTAATCTCAATTTTTATGATCGGCACTCTGGGCTTCCATTTCATTGAGGGATGGAGCCTGACGGACTCCCTTTATACGACGGTTATAACTCTTTCTACGGTTGGATATGGGGACTTCTATCCGGAAACTACCGCAGGGAGGCTTTTCACCGTTATCCTCGTTATTTTCGGCGTTGGGACGATGCTCTATACGATTGGTCTTCTCACCGAGACCATGGTGGACGCCCGTTTTAGATCACTTATGGGAAGGGGTAAATTGGAAAAAATGATAAAAAAACTTAATCGTCATTATATAATTTGCGGCTGCGGCAGGATCGGCTATCTGATATGCAAGGAATTATCTCAAGAGAAAATCGATTTCGTGGTCATTGACCACAATCCGGAGATCATTCAGAAGATAGAAGAGGAGGGCTTCATTTATTATAAGGGGGACGCCACCCAGGATAAGATTCTCATCGCAGCGGGTATTAAAAGGGCCAGGGGTATTGTTTGCGCTCTGCCCTCCGATGCGCAAAATCTCTATGTCATACTGACGGCTAAAGAGCTCAACCCGGATATCTACATACTCTCCCGCTCTGAGGAAATCGAATCTGAACATCGCCTTCTGAGAGCCGGTGCAGACCGCGTCATCTCTCCGTACGTCCTCGGGGGCATGAGAATGGCTATGGCAATCTCACGGCCGGCCATGCTTGACTTTATAGAAATCACAACAAGGAGGCAGAGCCTTGAACTTAGGATGGAGGAAATCGATATCGGCGAGAGCTCGCCGGTTATCGAAAAATCTCTTGAAGAATCGGAAATCAGACAACGATACGGCCTGATTATTGTGGCCGTCAAAAAAGATTCCGGACAGATGATGTTCAACCCCATGGCAAGTTACGTCATTTCAAAAGGGGACAAGCTTATAGCTCTCGGCGAAGATAAGAATGTCAGTCTCTTCGCACAAGCATGTATTTCACCATGAATCAGAAAATGACTTACATCGAAATGATGGGTTTGTAATACAAATGTATTTATTTGTAGACGTTAATATCTTCCGAGACAGTTCGTCGCATTAAGATTAGACGTCAAATAAATCTGATTTTCATAACATTTGTATAAGTTGGAATCATTTGGTGCGTTTTTATATTCATTATTTCTTGACTCTCGACCCCCTTTTCCTTAGACTTCCAAAACATGAAAGTGACTGAATACAAAGGGAGCGGTCTATGCTAAAGATAGGAATTATCGGAGGTTCCGGACTTGATAATCCGACAATTTTACACAAAGCGGTGGAAGTCAAGGTTGAAACTCCTTATGGCCTCCCTACATCTCAACTCACACGTGGTATGATTGAAGGTGTTGAAGTTGTCATCATAGCAAGACATGGCAAAGACCATTCCATATTTCCTTCCGGAGTGAATTTCAGAGCTAATATTTGGGCACTTAAAGAACAGGGTTGTACACATGTCCTTGCTTCAACTGCGGTAGGTTCACTAAGGGAAGAGATAGAACCAGGCCACCTTGTATTTCCGGATCAGTTCATAGACCATACAAAAAAAAGAGACACGACCTTTTTCGATGAAGACGTCGTAGTTCATACACCAATGGCAGAGCCTTTTTGCTCAAACCTCATAGAATTGTGCTCAACATCTGCAGGACGACTGCAAATACCCTTTCATAAGAACAAAACTGTAATTACAATTGAAGGCCCAAGATTTTCCACAAAAGCTGAAAGTAAGATGTTTAGAAGTTGGAATGCTGATGTCATCAATATGAGTACTGTACCAGAAGTCAATCTTGCCAGGGAAAAGAAAATACATTACGCATCAATTGCCATGTCTACAGATTACGACTGTTGGAGAGAGGGAGAGGAATCGGTAACGTGGGAGATAATAATGAAGACCATGAAAAAAAATGCTGACAATGTTATAAAGTTATTTTTAGATGTAATACCAAAGATCAGAGATTATAACGACGTCTGCATAAAATAAGTTACGAGGAGCAGCTGTGATGTCTATAAAATCCAGAATCAGGACTATACAGGATCATCCTAAGAAGGGAATCATGTTCCGCGATATAACTACCCTAATTAAAGACCCTGTGGGATTCAGGCTGGTTATTGATAATTTTACACAAAGATATATAAAGGGTGATATTAATCTTGACCTCATAGTTGGCATCGAGGCACGTGGCTTTATAATTGGCGGGGCATTGTCTTATACGCTGGGAAAGGGTTTTGTCCCCATTAGAAAACGAGGTAAACTGCCGGCAGAGGTAGTGCGACACGAATACGAGCTTGAATACGGCACAGATACGGTTGAGGTACATAAAGATGCAATAGCACAAGGCTCAAAAATCTTATTGGTTGATGACTTGCTTGCTACAGGCGGTACGGCCCTTGCTGCCGCTGCACTTATTGAAAAACTCGGCGGTACTGTTACCGAGATGGCATTTATCGTTAACCTCCCGGATGTCGGCGGGTACAAGAAGTTAAAAGATAAGGGCTACAGTGTCTATTTCTTGACGGAATTTGAAGGAGCTTAAAAATATCATATACGAAATTTCCCTATTTATATTTGTCTGTGTCAATAAGGATAAAAAATAAAAAAGATCACGGATAATCCAGCCAAAATCCACAGCCCCGATGAGATTTCTTTAAATCCTCCGGAGATGACCTTCACTAAAGGATAAACAACGAAACCGGCAGTCATACCGATACCTATATTATAAGTAAAGCTCATCATAATAATGATACAGAATATGGGAACAACTTCGGTCAGGTCATCAAAGTTTACTTTTGCAATGGGAGACAGCATGAGCATCCCAACAATAATCAATGCAGGACCATATGCGCAGGGAGGGATGACTGTGAAAAACGGTGCAAAAAAAAGTGCACCGAGAAAAAGAAATGCAGTAACAACGGCTGTTAATCCTGACCTGCCGCCTGCTTCTATACCTGTTGCCGACTCAATATAAGCTCCTGCTGTCGACGTGCCCAATAGCGCGGCAAGAACCGTGGCGAGTGCATCGCACAGCATCGGCTTTTCGATCTCAGGTAAATTTCCGTTCTTGTCTAATAGATTTGCTCTGTACGACAATCCTATTAATGTACCCATGGTGTCAACGAAATCCATTACAAATATTGTCAGGATAACGGCGAAAAATCCCCAGCTCAGTGCACCCAATATATCCAACTTCAAGAATATGGGAAGGATAGAGGGCGGCATGCTCATCCATCTCTCAGGCACGGCAATTATTTGCAGGGGAAAAGATAAAAAAGTAACGGCAACAATACCTATAAGTATGGCCCCTTTGATTTTTCTGATCATCAAGAAACTGATGAGAAGAAATCCTGATATGGATAAGATCACCTTTATATCTTTAAGATTGCCCACGTGGACAGGCGCTCCCGGCACCCCTAAGGAAACGATGCCGGTTTCATTCAAGCCGATAAAAGTCAGGAACAAACCAATCCCCACAATGAAGCCGATTTTAAGTCCTTCGGGTATGGCGTTCGCCAGCCAGCTTCTTATCTTCATAACGGTTATAATCGTAAAAAGGAGTCCCCCGATAAAAATGGCCCCCATTGCCGTCTGCCAGCTGTAACCGAGAACTTTTACTACCGTAAAAGCAATAAAGGCATTTTCACCCATGTAAGGCGCTATAGCAAATGGCCTTTTCGCATAAACGCCCATGGTCAAAGTTCCGAA
>PLMX01000252.1 GCA_003142635.1 Syntrophaceae bacterium
CATACCTACGAGGAATATGAAGAGGAGTTCCGGGACAAGATGAAAACGGCAGAACTGCCGGTGGACAAGGAGTAGCCATGTCCTCTGCCAAGACACCCAAACCAGACGAACTGATTCAGATCCGCTACGAGCCACCGGAGACACCCTGGATGGACACCCCCGTCGATTTCCGGCCGGGGACATGGAGCTACAGCGCCGCCGCGAAGAATCTCATCTACCTGGATTTGCCGAACCCCAGGGCCTGGCAGCCATATGAAGAGGATTGGAAACTTCCGGAAAACTGGAAGGAGATCATTATTGAGGGCATGCGTGAGCGCCTGGATAAATACCGCTCCTTCAGGCTCTTTTTGGACCTGTGCGTGCGGTGCGGCGCCTGCGCTGACAAGTGTCACTTCTACATCGGCGGCGGCGATCCGAAAAATATGCCCGTCATGCGGGCGGAGCTGCTGCGATCCGTCTATCGCCGCTACTTCACGGAATCGGGTAAGCGCTTTGGCAGGCTCGCCGGCGCGCGCGATCTGACCGTGGATGTCCTCAAGGAGTGGTTCTACTACTTCTACCAGTGCACGGAATGCCGGCGGTGTTCCGTGTATTGCCCTTTCGGGATAGACCAGGCAGAGATCACCATAATGGGCAGGGAGCTCCTCAATCTCGTCGGGTGCAACATCAACTGGGTCATCGAACCGGTGGCGAACTCCTTCCGGACGGGAAACCACCTGGGCATCCAGCCCGGCGGCGTCATGGACATGCTTGAATTCTTGGCCGATGATATTGAGGAACGCACCGGTATCAAGGTGGAGCTTCCCATCAATAAAAAGGGCGCGGACATTCTTTTCATCACGCCTTCCGGCGACTACTTTGCCGACCCGGGGACATACACATGCATGGGCTACATGATGCTCTTCCACGAAATCGGCCTGAATTATACATTCAGCACCTACGCCTCCGAAGGAGGGAACTTCGGCCTCTTCACATCCCACGAGATGGTGAAGCGCCTCAACAACAAGATTTATGCGGAAGCGAAGCGGCTGGGGGTCAAATGGATTCTTGGCGGTGAATGCGGCCACATGTGGCGGGTCATCCATGAATACATGGATACGATGAACGGCCCTGCCGATTTCCTTCAGGAGCCGGTGTCTCCCATAACAGGGACGCTCTTTGAAAATGCCCGGTCGACGAAGATGGTTCATATCGCGGAATTCACAGCCGACCTGATAAAACATGGAAAACTGAAACTGGATCCCGCGCGGAACGACCATCTTAGTATCACCTTCCATGATTCGTGCAATCCCGCGCGCGGCATGGGACTCTTCGAAGAGCCGCGGTATATTATCAAAAATACCGTGCGGCATTTCTACGAGATGCCCGAAGACACCATCCGGGAAAAAACCCTGTGCTGCGGTGGCGGCGCCGGTCTCGGGAACGACGAAAACATCGAGATGCGGATGCGGGGAGGCATGCCACGTGCGATGGCAGTCAAGCATGTAAAGGAGAAACACGGCGTGAACCGGATTGCCTGCATGTGCGCCATCGACCGCGCGACCCTGACCTCGTTGATGGAGTACTGGGTGCCGGGCGTGACGGTGACGGGCGTCCACGAACTGCTGGCCAACGCCCTCGTCATGAAGGGCGAAAAAGAGAGAACAACGGACCTCCGCGGCGAGCCGCTAAACGAAAGAACAAACGATGAAGCTCTATAACCGGGGGATAATTATCGCAGGGATAGTGGTCTTCCTGGCCGTGGCTACCTTCCCGTTCTGGTATGACCGGGGGAAAACCCTTGCCCCGCCGGCAATCGAGCTCGACACGCCTGCAATCCAGAAGCTTGCGGACAAGCGCTGCGTGGAGGACACAGCCTTCATGCGGGACAATCATATGAAGCTTCTGGCATCGTGGCGCGAAAGCGTGGTGCGGAAAAATATTCGCGTGTACACGGCAAAGGACGGAAGGGTGTTTGAAATGGGTCTCACCGGCAACTGCCTTAAGTGTCATGAAAACAAGTCCCGCTTCTGCGACCGTTGCCACGATTATGCCGGGGTCAAGCCGACCTGCTGGAACTGCCACAATAACCCCGAGGAGGTTCTCTGATGGCGCCCACCCGGAGGGAATTTCTGATTATAGCTGGCCTCTCAGCCATCGGCTCTGCCTGCCCGCCGCTGGGCAGGATCATCGCCAAAGAGACGACGTCACGGGGAACTCTTCTCCCCGGCGCCCCGGAGAGCGCCCCGGCCCTGAAGGCGAAGCGCTGGGCGATGGTGGTGGATGCGAATAAGTGCTGCGACGACTGTGCGGACTGCATGACCGCCTGTCATGAAGCGCACAATGTTCCGGCCATAGCGAATCCCAATCATGAGGTCAAATGGATCTGGCCGGAGCGGTTTGAGAACGTCTTTCCTGCGGAGAGCCATGCCCACATTCAGGAGAACGTCCGAAAAAAGATTATACCGGTTCTCTGCAACCACTGCGACAACCCGCCGTGCGTGCGGGTCTGCCCGACTGGCGCCACGTTCAGAAGGGCGGACGGCATCGTGATGATGGATTCGCACCGCTGCATCGGATGCAAGATCTGTCTTGCGGCCTGTCCTTTCGGGGCGAGAAGCATCAACTTCGTGAATCCCCGGCCCTTCATCCGCAAGCTCAACCTCGACTTCCCGACGCGTATGAAGGGAGTGATCGAAAAATGCAATTTCTGCGAGGATCGCCTGGCGCGGGGCATTCTTCCCGCCTGTGTCCTGGCCTGCCAGGAAAAGGCGCTGGTCTTCGGGGACGTGGAAGATCCCAACTCGAAAGTCCGTCAGATTCTCGACAAGAAATTCTCGATCCGCCGGAGGGCGGAGCTGGGAACGAAACCGCAGGTCTATTATATTCTGTGAGGATACCATGCTCGAAAAAGCGCTGACAGGAAGCCGCCGATACGGAATCTTGGTGGGAATCCTTCTTGCCCTCTTCGGGATGGGCGTATATTTCTATTCCCGCCAGCTTGAGTACGGCCTGGGTCTTACCGGCATGAGCCGCGATGTATCATGGGGATTATACATCTCCCAGTTCACCTTCCTGGTCGGGATCGCCGCGTCGGCGGTGATGGTCGTCCTCCCTTATTATTTACATGACTACAAGGCATTCGGAAGGATCACCATCCTCGGGGAATTTCTCGCCATAGCGGCCGTCATCATGTGCGTCACTTTTATCTTCGTCAACCTCGGCCAGCCCTCGCGGGTTCTGTATGTCATGTTCCATCCATCTCTCACGTCGGTGCTCTTCTGGGACATGGTGGTGGTCAGTGTCTATCTTGTGCTCAACGTGGTCACCGGCTGGACTGTTCTCTCGAGCGTAAAAGAAGGAGTACCACCGCCAGCCTGGGTAAAACCATTTATCTATCTCTCCATCCCCTGGGCCATCAGCATCCATACGGTGACGGCCTTCATCTATGCCGGCATGCCCGGCAGGAGCTTCTGGCTCACGGCGATCATGGCGCCCCGGTTCCTGGCCGCAGCCTTCGCTTCGGGTCCGGCGCTCCTGATCCTATTGTGCTTCGTGCTCAGGCGCTTCGGCGGATTTGACGCCGGGAAGAAGGCGATAGACGCGTTAGCGACAATCGTGACCTATGCCTTTCTTACGAGCATATTCTTCGTACTGGTGGAGCTTTGGACCGTTTTCTACAGTCAGGTTCCGGACGACATGGAGCATTACCGATTTCTGTTCGTGGGGCTCGAAGGCTATAACACCATTGCACACGGGATGACTGTTGCCGTTATCTCAGCCGCGGCTGCCCTTGTGCTCTTGATCAATCCCCGGACGCGGAAGAAGGATTCCTTTCTGGCGGTGGCCTGCGTCTTGGTATTTCTTTCCCTCTGGATCGAAAAAGGTCTCGGCCTGATGGTGACCGGCTTTACCCCCTCGCCCTTAGGCCACCTCACCCGCTACACCCCCACCGGGCCGGAAGTGGCAATTGCCATCGGTATCTGGGCCATGGGGTTTCTGATTATCACAGTGCTTTACAAGATTTTTCTCTCCGTCAGGGAGGCGGCGGAACTGGATTAGATGCGTTGACTGAAGTCATGCTCGAGTGATTTGTTCTTTCATAGTATATTTCAAATGCCAATCGTGATAATCGGAACATGAAGAGGGCATTTGAATAAGTTCCACCCTCTTTGCCAATGTTCCGGATAAGAAAATATTTTATCGCGCAAGCGTGGAAAATAGCAATTCTCTGAAGGATGCTTCGTTTTCTGAAGAATTGTTGGAAAAGCAGATAAATGCAGTGCTTTCAGATGCCCTGGAAAAAATGTTCAACGATCCGAAAATGAAAAAGACAATTGAGGAAGGAGCCAAGATTAAGAAATAGTGCAACATTGATGAAGAGAAAGGGGGAAAACAGGAAATGGTAAAGGCGTCTACCAGCAATAAGAAACGGACTGCAAAGAAGAGTGTGAAGAAGGCGACTGCGAAAAGCAAGAAGTCCATTGCGAAAAAAAATGTGAAGAAAGCAGCGCCCAAAGGGAAGAAGCCAGTGGCGAAGAAGGCCGTGAAAAAAGCAACACCGAAGGCTGCAAAGCTGGTGGTAAAGAAAGCCGTGAAGGAGGCGGCGCCGAAGAGGAAGAAGCCGGCGGTGAAAAAGGCCGTGAAGAAAGCTGCACCGAAGACTGCAAAGCGGGCGGTAAAGAAAGCCATGAAGAAGGCAGCGCCCAAGAAGAAGCCAGTTGCGAAAAAGACGGTGAAAAAAGCGGCGCCAAAGGTCGTAAAACCGGCGGTGAAAAAGCCTGTCACGATAGCGCTACCAAAGCCCCAAGCACCGGTAGTAAAACCGGAAGTAAAAGAAGAAATGAAGGCCACGGTTGCCGAGAAACCCCAATGGCCTGTATTGAAAAGCGGGCCACACCTGGAAGTGCAGGGAACCTGGGAATTCTCGGTCAAGAATCCAAACATTGCCGCGCTTAGATTTTTGAAACTTTAATAAAAAGAGATACGACCGGCAAGCACATAAGGATCACCAGATAAGCGGCTTGCATAGCTTGTCAGGCCTGCAACCGGACTGATTCATATCTGCGGCGTAGTTTGGCACATGTGAAGCCGGCCAACAAAAATCTGCACCCGGCCATTTCCTCTGCCTTAGTATGCATGTTCTTGCCCGCAGCTTGGGAATTTCGAGTTGCTTCAAGCCGGAAAATCTGTAAAGCTCTATCCATCGGTGCTTGCTCACGGCC
Source organism: Syntrophaceae bacterium (assembly GCA_003142635.1). Taxonomy (GTDB): domain Bacteria; phylum Desulfobacterota; class Syntrophia; order Syntrophales; family UBA2185; genus Fen-1135. Next base: position 5,205 of record PLMX01000252.1, read on the forward strand.
TCGGCCAGGGTATTATAAAGCGTTATGAAAAAAGATATTAGAGACAAGTTCCATAGATCAAACTTCGATTTCATCATCCGGAAGATTCCGCTTTTGTCCTGCCTGTCGGAAGATGAATTAGCCGATCTGAGGAAGGATGTTGTCGATAAACACTTTAAGAAGAATCAGGTCATCCTGCACGAAGAGGATACCCTCAATTACCTCTACTTTGTCTATTCCGGGAAGGTGAAGGTCGTTCAGCTCAGCGCGGAAGGACAGGAGAGGATCGTTGCCATTCGAAAGAGAGGCGAGTTTTTCGGCGAGATGGCCATACTCGACGGGATGACTGCGCCGGCAACGGTCGTTGCCATGGAGGAGACGAACGTCGGATTCATCTCTGCAAGGGATTTTCAAAGCCGTCTGTTGCAAAACAGGAAAGTACTGATGGAGATTATTTCCATGCTCTGCTCACGGCTGAGAGAGGCATGGCTGATGCTCAAAGTGTTGAGCTTTGCCGGCGCAGAGCAGCGGATAAGGGTGGTGCTGAAAAATGTCAGCGACCAGTTCGGGGTCAAGGATCAGAGAGGAATAATCATCAACTTAAGACTCAGGCACAAGGACATCGCCGAACTTGCAGCTACCGCGCGAGAAACAGTCACCCGCTCTCTCAAATGCTTTATTCAGTCGGAGGAGATTGAAATATTAGAAAACAAGTATATCCTTCTGAAGCCCGCCTTTTTCAAAAAGATCGATCTCTAATAGTTCCCGGCAGCTATTCTCAGCACTGTTGCGCTTTCGTTTCACCCGGCTTGAGCATCGCGTAAGCGAAACGCATCACCGGCGTAGGCACATTTTTCTCCGCGCCCATGCGCACAACGACGCCGATCAATGACTCAATTTCGGACGGCTTCCCGGCCTCCACATCACGCTGCATCGAGGGCTTTATGCCCGGTGCGCTGCTGTCAATGAAGGCTTGCGTTTTGGCGAGTATGTCGGCATCGAGTTTCACGCCCCTGGCCCTCGCCACTGCCGCCACTTCGCCGATGGCCTCGCCGAGTAGGGCGCGCGCTTCCGGCACAGAGCGGTACTCGCCGAACGTCACGCGTGTCAGGCTGCCCATGGCGCTGACGGCTGAAATAAACACGAATTTTGTCCACAGGACCTTCAGGATATTATCGTTTATTTCAACTGCCGCGCCGGTTTCCTTAAGCAGGTCGCAGACGGCAATGAGCCGCGGTGTCGTCTTTCCGCTGAACTCTCCCAATGCGATGCGGCGAAACTCGCTGTACTGGCCGATCACTCCCGGCCCTTGGATTGCCGCGGAAAGCCAAGTGGCTCCGCCCAGCACGTGGTCCATTCCTACCACCTGGCCGATGCGGTCTGCCGCGTCTACGCCGTTCTGGAGTGGAACTACCGCCGTATCCTTGCCGACCATGGGCTTGATCGCATTTGCCGCTTCGTCGGTCTGATAAGTCTTTGTGGCAAATATTATGAGATCAACCGGTCCGACGTCCGCAGGTTTGTCAGTTGCCTTGGCTTTCGAGACCTGGAAATCGCCGTGGACGCTCTTTATTTGCAGGCCTTTCGTGCGTATTGCCTGAAGATGCGCGCCGCGGGCAATGAACGTTACGTCCCTGCCTGCCTTCGCAAGCAGCCCTCCATAGTATCCTCCGACTCCGCCTGTTCCCATGATTGCTATTTTCATATGCACCTCCCGGATGATTGACGACGATTAGATCGTATTAGTCATTGTAATATATAAATAATTTTTCACAAATAGAATTTTAGAACTTGATTATACATTGAGCAGTCTTAAAATGTTGTTACACACGATATTTTCGAAATCCTCTTTCCCCAAGTTCATCCCCACTACTTCCTGAAGCTCGCCGCCGGGCGTACCGAAAGGGAAATCGCTTCCGAAAAGAATTCTTCTGCTTCCATACCTCTCCAGGAATTGCCCGATCGCGCGCGCCGAAGCGAGCGCAGTATCTGCATACACGGTTTCGTCATCCCAGACCCCTGATTTGAAGAGTGCGGAAAAGCCGCCGTTAAGTGCCCCCATGTGGGGAATGATGACGGCGGTTCTGCCGTTCACCCTTCTTATAAAAGAGCGGGTGTTCGCGAAGGACTCTTCGAGGACAATGGGCAGTTTCAGACGATACACCTCCTGCAGGAACGCCTCGCAGAGCGGATCAGCATAATGGTAGACCGGTTCGTGTTCGTGGCGATGCCACTTGATTGCTCTGTAGCCTTTCGTCAGCTCATCCTTCCGGAAGTCGTTCCATACAAAGTAGTAGGCAAAAAAATTCTCATGGGTCCGCTGGATGTCCAGTACATACTCATTAGCCTGCTGCCTGCAGGTGACCCAGGCGAAATTGTCCTTGAAGTCATAGTCGTACCGGTCATAGATATCTTCGACCGGTGCAAAGAGGCATGCCGCCTCTATTTCCGCGGCATCAAGGTATCTCTGGATGTCCTCAAGAGGCAGGTTGGAATTCTGGATGCCGCAGTGCATATGGGAATCAATAATCTTCGCGCTCATCTATCATGTCCTTATATTCCACTTTACATAAAGGGGATGACAAGGAAGGCAAGAAAACGTAAAACCCCGTCCTCATGTGAATTCGAGAAACGGGGTCTCACGGTATTGCTGAAGATCACAATTATCAGACTTAATCTAAATTACTTCTTTTTTTTAGCCTTGGCGGCAGGCTTTTTTACGGCCTTCTTCTTGGCGACCTTCTTTACTGCTTTTTTCTTCGCTTTCGCTGCGGGCTTTGCCTTCTTCTTCGCCTTGGCGGGGGCCTTGATTTTGACCATCTCCTCATCACAGCATATAAGTCCACCCACTGCACAGCCGCACTCTTCGTCTACGACGACGACCAGGTCGCATACTTCACACGCCAAATAATCTCCTTCTTTCAAAGTAGCCATTCTCTTCACCCTCCTCTAAGATTGTTTTTTCCCGGTCCCAGCAAGACCGGTTTAGTAGTCATGTATAAATTATTTTATAATACGAATGATGATTGTCAAGACATTATGCAATTTATTTTTCCGGGTGAATGTCCTGTACGCCAACGGGACCGACGAAGCATGTAAAAAGTACTCCGTTATGATGAGCGTATGGTTTTCACGAAATCGTTGATGACGGCCGTTACTGCTGACGGCTGTTCCATAGGGATGAGATGTCCCACATCCTTGACGACGGCATGAGAGCCTTTCGTGAGCATAGAGACTATCCGTTTGAAGTCGACGAAGTTCTTGGTGTCACTATACTCTCCCTCGACGACAAGCACAGGGCATGAAACAAGAGGCAACAGGGGCCACGGATTATATTGCGCCCCGCCCATGAAGAGACCCGCTTCCATTTCGGGTTTGCAGACCAATTGAAGCCCGCCCCCTTCCTTCGGTTCCATACCGTACGAGACATAAAGTTCAAGCATTTCATCATTCCACTTCTTGAAGAGCTCTCTCGATCTGAGATAGTCCATAGCCTCCGACTCGTTCTTCCAGTAGTTCCTCCGTTTAATTGCGAGTGACGCGAGGGGATGGTCTTTCACGGTAATCTTAGCGCGATAGAAATCATCGGCGAGGAGGATGGGCTCTATCATGACCATGCCTTTGGCTTTGACGCCGTGGGCCGCATTCGCAATCGTGCAGATTGTCGCTCCCATGGAATGTCCCACGAGGAATGCATCGTCCATATCGATACTGTTTAAGAGAGCGGCAACGTCCCCCGCAATCTTTGCCCAGCCGAGACCGCCCTTTTCAGGATCTTCTATCCGGTAGTCGCACATGTACGGGGCGATGATCCTGTAAGATGGAGATAATTCTCTCGCGATAGGGTGCCATAGCCAGGGCGTAAACCCCGTCGCATGAAGAAGGATTAGAGTGGGCCCGCTGCCTTCATATAAGAGATACGGTAGCAGGGCGTTACCAACATCCTGAGTCATCAATATGGGTCTTATCGGGCCCTTCGCATTGGCCGGCATATCAACATCACCTTTCTACCATTATGGCAAACTGACACTATTACCTCACATCGATATTAGCAATGCAAGCGATTTTGAAGATTCTCAAGGATCAGTATCGTTCGGCATGCGCCCGTTCCCGAATGCAATTCCCCGCCGCGGGCAGGAACGATTTTCAAACGACGATGGGGAAAATAAAATGAAGGCGGAATAGAACACTGGCGGGCCTGTTCTTCATAGATACTCTAACTATTACTATGAAAAAAAGACGAACAGGAAATCTGACCACAACAGGGTGTAAAGAAGGCGATGCTCACGCGGTTACGAGAACAGATGCGCCGTCAATACGATTCAGAAAACAAATACAGCAGCGGCAACGACCGTGGTATATCCAGAGTTCTTTACAATCGCAGACTGGGTCACGTTGCGTGTCCTGACTATCTTGCCGCTGATCTTGAAGATTTCTTTCTTCTCGTCCCAGCTTTCATCGACATCAAAGTCAATGCCCAACGTGGATGCCAGCATGGCGGCGGCGAGGTCCTCAGCATAATCACCCGCCTGCTTCTCCGTCTGGCCGAATGCATGGTGTTCGCTGATATATCCGTAAGACGATACGTCGGCCGGGACGGCGCAGCCAACGGACGCAGCGAGGAGTCTCTTCGGTTCATTGCTGCAGCAGCGGCTCATGACACAGAAGGTCATGGCGCCGGGAACCATTTCCTTCAGACCCTGGGTCTTTGATACCATCTTGCAGTGCGGCGGGAATATGCTCGATACCTGAACAAGGTTGAATTTTTCTATGTCTGCTTCCCTCAGGGCCCGCTCAAACGAGTGGAGTTCATCCTTATGCGTGCCGACGCCCTTTGTAAAAAAAATCTTCTTGGGAACAAGATATTTCATCTCACCCCTCCTAAAATTCATTGTCCCCTGCGGCGCGGGTAGAGCCGAGATATTATCGTTACGATAACGGGTATTGGAAGGCTCATTTATCAGCTTGTGAATGATATGTCAACAATAAGGATGATTACTTCGATGCCCCCTTTCTCAGCGTCACAAAGAAGCTCATTTCTCCCCTCTTGATGAGAAGCAAAATTGTCCCCTCCTGGGATTCCTTCCTGATTTCGCTCTGGAAATCTTTCATGGAGGAGATTTTCACTCTGTTGATCTGCAGAATTATATCCTGGACCTTCAGCCCGGCGTCATCGGCCGGACTCCCGTCGCGTATCTCGGAAATTATGACCCCGCCCTTTTCGGAAAGGCCGAGATGTTTTGCCATATCAGGAGTGATCTCCTGGACTGCCATGCCGTGGTACTCACGCGCCGTGCCTTTGCGGGCTATTTCTTTTTCCTCTTTCCTTTCACCGACTACAGCGGAGAGTGTCTTTTCCTTCCCGTCACGCAGAATCTTCACCGTTACTTTCTCCCCGACCGTGAGGGCGGCAACGATCCTCATCAGTTCGTGAGAATTCTGAATCTTCTTTCCCGCGATTTCGATGATTACGTCGCCTGTTTTTATGCCGGCCTTATCGGCAGGGTCTCCCTCAAAGACATGACCCACGAGGGCGCCTTGCACGTCCTTCAGCTTCAAATTTTCGGCGATGTCGTCCGTGATATCCTGTATGGAAATACCCAGCCAGCCGCGGGTAACGCTGCCCTTTGTCTTAAGATCGGCGAGAATACCCTTTGCCGTATTGATCGGTATGGCAAATCCGATCCCGTGCCCCTGGGCAACGATGGCCGTGTTTATGCCGATGACTTTGCCTTCCATATTGAAGAGCGGGCCGCCGCTGTTGCCTGGATTTATGGAAGCGTCCGTCTGTATAAAATTATCATATGGTCCTGAACCTATGACGCGTCCCTTGGCGCTCACAATTCCTGCTGTGACCGTGTGTTCGAGACCGAAAGGGTTGCCGATGGCAAATACCCAGTCGCCTATCCTCAGTTTATCAGAATCACCGAACTCAACGACAGGCAGGCTGCCATCCGGTTTTATCTTTATCAGGACGATATCGGTAGTGGGATCTTTGCCTTTAACTATCGCGTCATATTCCTTTCCGCCCGCAAGCTTCACCTTTATCTTGTCGGCCTTCTCGACAACATGATTATTCGTAAATATGTAGCCGTCGCTGGAAATAATGAATCCTGAACCAAGACTCCGCTGTTTGAATTCCCTTTCCGGCGCCTCCTCAAAAAATCTTCTGAAGGAGTCGTCCCTGCCGAAAAACTTTTGGAAAGGCATATCATTTCCAAAAGGCGATCCCGCGCGGCCTTTGACGGTAGTCGTTGTGCTGATATTTACCACCGTAGGGCTCCATTTCTCCGCCAGATCGGCAAAGGACACCGGTTCCCTGACGACTCTTTCTGCCGGGGCGGCTAAGGCCTCACGGGGGCAAGAAAAGTCTGCGAGGAGAAGGAAGTGAAGCAAAATCAGAAAAGGAATGAAGATAAAGACCCTCTGTAGCCTAGTATCCATATTAACAGTTGAACCTCCCCGATCTAAAAAATGACAGTTCATAAAGACAAGAATATCGCGCTGAAGATAATTCCTGGCACTGGTGCGCGGCCGATTACCTATCGGCCCTTACACGCCTCAGCTGCCTCCGTAACCAATTTTTACCTTGCCGCCTTCCAGAATGACGGGAACTTGCCTGAGACCGCCGGAAAGCTTGAGCATCTCCTGCAATTGTGCGCTATCAGATTTCACATCTACGTACTTCGCCTTGTCCCCATAGGCCGACCGGGCCTCGGCTGTAAACGGTCAGCCCCCCTTGCCGTAAATGATGATCTCTTCGGCCATGAAATTCCTCCTTCATCATGTCTCCGACAAAACAGAAAGGCCTCGTTCTCCGACCAGTATGATCTCCGTGTGGGTGAGACGGGCAGCTACTATTTTTGCAATCGCATGCATAAATTTTAATCCTAAGGCCTTATCGTTGTTTAACACCTCTCTCACTTTCGCGGAATTAAAATTAATCACTTGCGAATCATCGATGCATCTGGCCCCTAAGGTATAGATGTAAGGCTCAACGACTGCCGACCATCCCATGGCGTCGCCTTTCGTGACAATATCTACGGTCACCTGCATCGGCGGTCTGGTGGGTCCCGCATAGGTATCCATTGTCATGAGAACCTTGCCTTCTTTCAAAAGGGACAGATTTTCTGCGGGCTCTCCCTTTTTCCATATCTGGACACCGGCCTTGTAAGATGTCTCAATGGCAATGTCGGCAAATTTCTTTAACTCTTCAGTAGTGAACCCTTTGAAAAAGCTGTAATTCTTGAGCAGATCTGTTGGTACCACGCGCGCTTACCTCCTTTCATTTTAGACGGGATAAAGCTCTATTGTTGTTTTTTCCAAACCCTCTTATTTTTTATACCAATCTTTTATTCGGAATTCCATAAAAAACTATTTTCCCCAAGGCCCTGACACGATGGATATATAAAACTATTGCATACCTGAGAAAAAATACCTAATATAGGAGAGTTGGAGTCTACAGGTTACATGAGATTGTATAATATCCCCATTTTGCTCGCCCTGATCTTGCTTACATCTGCGTGTGCCGGAACCACTGAGACGATCAGCGACGTCCGGGACCTCAAGCAGGACAATCTGTTCTATCTGGATGAAACTGCATCTGATCGCGGGCTCTTGACCGCTGATAATCAAAAAAAAATGGATGCCAATTATGACTCCATATTTTTTTCCCCCTGGCATCGGGTAAAGGCATTCTCCTCGAGGGAGAGCGTCGAAGCGGCGTTCAATAAATACAGAGACAATCCGGGCTACGGTGAAAATAGAAGAAAACACGATATGTCCTGGATGAGAGATATCGCCGCCAATGCACATCTCGAAGATTATCCTAATGCAAGCTTTGCGGCCATTACCATTGATAATTCGGATTTGAGGGTTTTGCCCACGGATAAGCCCCGCTTCTATGACGCCGATACCGATCGGGGATATCCCTTTGACAGCCTCCAGGAGTCTTCAGTCGCTCCCAATACGCCCGTTTTCATATCCCACATGACGAAGGATAAGGCCTGGGTCTTAGCGGAAACTCCGTATGCGGTAGGTTGGATATCGGCACGAAATATAGCCCGTGTGGACGGCAATCTCGTAAAAGCATGGGAGACGGGCCGGTACGCAGTTATCATAAAGGATAAAATCCCTGTATACGACGCAGAAGGGCGGTTTCTGTTTAAGGTCCCCTTAGGCTCGGTGTTTCCCAAACTCGGGGAAGATACAAAAGACATCACGCTGCTTGTAGCCGTGACTGATCAAGACGGCAAGGCATTTATGAAAAGGGCCGTAGTTTCTAAAGAGGCAGCGGTCTCAAAACCCTTAAGGCTGACCAAGTCCAATATAGCCAGACTTGCCAATGAGTTGATAAACGAACATTACGGATGGGGCGGCTTATATCAGAATAGGGACTGTTCAGCCATGACAAAGGATCTCTTTGCCCCGTTCGGACTCTGGCTGCCGAGGCATTCAGCCGATCAGGCGAAAGAGGGAGGGACGTTCATAGACCTCCAGCAACTTTCTCCAAAGGAAAAGGAACGGATGATCCTGAAGCAGGGCATACCTTATCTGACATTGATATGGCGCAGGGGACATATTATGCTGTATATTGGAAGCTATCGGGGCAGTATCCTCGTTTTCCATAATATGTGGGGAGCGAGAACAAAGGATTTCCTTGGCAGAGAAACAAAAAAAATAGTCGGTCATGCAGCAATTACAACGCTTCATCCGGGAATAGAATTTTCAGATGGTGATAATCCCGGGATGGGCTATCTGGACGGCATCCTGGGCATGACCTTGTTAGTAAAACCTGAGAATCCAGAAATATCTAATCAATGAGGGGGAAATAATATGAGCGGTCTAAATGCTATATTCTCGCCGGAATCTGTCGCTATCATAGGAGCCTCAAATACACCGGGAAAAGTGGGACATGACATCTTTGCCAACATCTTAAGCGGTCACTACCAGGGCACGCTGTATCCTGTCAATCCCAAGGCCAAGTCGATTCTCAGTGTCAAGGCCTATCATTCGATTACGGAAATACCCGATAATATAGATCTCGGAATCATCATTCTCCCGCCCGCTGCGTCCCTTGCTGCCGTAGAAGAGGGCGTCAAGAAAGGGATAAAAGGGTTTGTAATCGTTTCCGCCGGTTTCAGAGAAGTCGGCGGTGAAGGGCTTGAAATCGAAAACAGGATTGTCGCCACATGCAGAGAAGCGGGGGTAAGACTCGTCGGGCCCAACTGTCTCGGGGTGATCAATCCCATACCCACCGTCAGCTTGAACGCCAGTTTCTCTGCCCGCATGCCCTCACCGGGCAATATATCTTTTATTTCTCAGAGCGGAGCGCTGTGTACGGCGGTTCTCGATTTTGCCGCAGACAGGGACATCGGTTTTTCAAAGTTCATCTCCATAGGCAACAAAGCCGACGTCGATGAGCTGGACCTCTTGCAGTTCTTTCACGAAGATCCTGATACCGCAGTTGTCATGCTTTACATGGAGGAGCTGAGGAAGGGCGTCGAATTCATATCAACCGTAAAGGAGATTACCTCAGGGGCGAGACCCACTCCGGTCCTTGCCATAAAGTCGGGGAGGACAATAGCAGGCGCCGCGGCGGCAGCTTCTCATACGGGCGCTCTGGCCGGAACGGAGGCGGTATACGATGCCATCTTCAAGCAGGCAGGCCTCATCCGTGCTGATTCCATCGACGAGCTTTTTGACTATGCAAATGTGTTTGCCTACAAACAGGAAAGCAAGCTGGGGAAAAGGGCCAGAGTCCTGCCAAAAGGAAATCGCGTTGCCATCGTCACCAATGCGGGCGGGCCGGGGATCCTGGCAACGGACATGACGGTTTCATCCGACCTCGCACTTGCCAGATTTGCGCAGGAAACTATCGATGATCTGGCAAGCTATCTTCCCTCGACAGCGAACATCCACAACCCGGTTGATATCATCGGGGATGCGCCGTCCGATCGTTACGAGCATGCCTTAAGGGCGGTAATAAAGGATAACGGAGTCGATGGCGCCCTCGTCATTTTGACTCCCCAATCCATGACAAACGCCCTCGGTACGGCTCAGGCCATAGTCCGCGTCGCGAGAGGGGCTCAGAAACCAATCATATGCTGCTTCATGGGGATTGTCGATGTTTCGGCAGGCGTGAAATATCTGCAGGAAAACGGCTATCCTGTCTACAGGTTTCCGGAGAACGCAGCGAAGGCATTCGGGATACTTTACCGATACTCCCGTTGGCTGAACAGGGAACACCTGCCGCAGTTTGCCGTGACCTACGAAAAGGATAAGGCGGCCGATGCGATTGCCAGATGTCTTGCAGAGGGAAAAGTACAGCTTGGCGAAATGGACAGTATCGAGCTCTTGAAGTACTACGGATTCGGCCTTCTGCCTTCCGGGCTTGCAAAAAATGCGGACGAGGCTGCCGATATCGGGGAAGGCATGGCCTTCCCGGTAGTCATGAAGATCGTTTCTGCGCAGATTCTCCATAAAACGGATGCAAAGGGTGTGGCCGTAGGAATCAAGAACAAAGATGAAGCAAGAAAAACCTTCCGCGAAATCATTGAGAATGCAAAGAAGTTTAAGCCTGATGCCGTAATCGACGGGGTCATGGTGCAAAAGATGGCCATGCAGGGGGAAGAACTGATACTGGGCGTTAACCGTACCTCCTTAGGGCCTTTGCTTATGTTCGGCCTCGGAGGGATCTTTGTCGAGATATTTCAGGATGTAGTATTTCGTCTTGCGCCCATATACAGAAATGAGACCCACAGAATGGTTCAAGAGATCAAGGGATACAAGCTTCTCACAGGTTTCAGGGGTCGGCCGCCGGCTGACATCGAGGCAATCGAGAAAGCAATTATAAGTCTGTCGAATATGGTTGTCAATCATCCGGAAATCAAGGAAATGGATATAAACCCGCTCATAGTTCACGGCGAAGGGAAGGGGGCGACAGTTGCCGACTGCAGGATCACCCTTGAGGCAGTCGGTGCTGCCAAGAAATAACGACATTCATAACATCTATACTGCTGAAAAAATATCCGCTCAGGCATGACGAGTGAAGTACGGTTTAATCTCTAAGTGAAGAATCAGGAGGCAAGAGATGGCGAAAGTAGGGGTGGTGTTGTCAGGTTGCGGAGTATTCGACGGTGCCGAAATCCATGAGGCAGCCCTGACGCTGCTTTATCTTGACAAGGCGGGGTCGCAAATAATCTGTATGGCCCCTGATGCGGATCAGGCGGATGTCATAAACCACATGAAGGGTGAAGCCGCCGGCGAGAAGAGAAATGTCCTTATCGAGTCGTCCCGCATCGCGAGAGGGGATATCAAAAACATAAAAGAAGTCAAGGCTGCCGATCTCGATGCGCTGGTGTTTCCCGGTGGATTCGGAGCTGCAAAGAATTTGTGCAGCTTTGCCTTGAAGGGGGCGGACTGCACCGTTAATGTGGATGTCGAGAGACTGGTAAAAGAAATGCATTCGGCGAAGAAACCCATCGGATTTATCTGTATCGCCCCGGTCATTGCAGCAAGGGTGCTGGGATCATTCCATCCGCAGCTGACAATCGGCAGCGACAAAGATACGGCGGATGCGATTGAGAAGATGGGAGGCAAACATGTCGCGTCTCCCGTGGAGAATATCGTGGTTGACCAGAAAAATAAGATCGTGACTACTCCCGCGTATATGCTGGGTCCGTCAATTTCTAAAGTAGCCCGGGGAATTGAAAAATTAATCCACGAAGTGTTGAAGATGGTATCCTCATAAACGACCTTGCTACCCGCGATGACATGCTGCGCGATTACGAAAGGTCACATGAGCGGCCGCTGCAGGTACTTTCCCTATAATGCATAAGTATAAGATCACTCTTGAATACGACGGCACTAGTTACAGAGGCTGGCAGTCGCAGAAGAATGCAAGGAGCATTCAGGACACGCTTATACATGCAGCGGAGAAACTGTTCGGAGAAGAAGTCGAAATTCAAGGCGCAGGGCGCACGGATGCCGGAGTGCATGCCTTCGCACAGGTTGCCCATGTGGGAACGACAAAGACAGTGCCCCCGCGAAAGATACTCGAAGGACTGAATGATCTCCTTCCCTCCAATATCAATATCCTCGATGTTGAAGAAGTCTCCGTCAGCTTTCACGCCCGCCACTACGCAATCGCCAGAAGCTATATCTATTTAATCTCGAAACACCGCACGGCCTTCGGGAAAAGGTATGTCTGGTGGGTTAGAGATAAGCTTGACGCCAAAAAAATGCAGGCCGCCGGCCGCATCTTTCAGGGCTTCCACGACTTCGTGTCTTTTGCCGACAAGAGGATGGATAAAGACGCATCAACTAAGGTAAAGCTCGACACTGCGGAAGTGAGAGAGGTGGATGATTTAATTATACTGAGGGTTGTCGGATCCCACTTCCTCTGGAAAATGGTCCGGAGGATGGCAGGGATTCTGGTGGAAGTGGGGAGAGGGAACCTGACGCCTCAGGATGTCGAGGCCATGCTCGAACAAACTTCCCACCTGCCGGCGGAACACACAGCTCCCCCCTCGGGCCTTTTTCTTGAGCATGTTTTTTACGAAGGCGATGCTGAGAAAAAGGCGAAGCCGGGTGGGCTATTTCCCCCGCTTCTTTTCTCCAGCCGCTAAGAAGAATCTGAGTCCCCCGGTGTTTTGTTTCCCTTATCCCTCGCATGTCGCGTCGCATACTTGGCGGCGCCGTAGGGGACGCAGTATGTGACTACGAGTTTGAACCAGTCCACGGCGTGCATGTCGCGATAGAGGATGCGGTCGCCATAATTGATCAGTGCGAGGATTGATCCGACTAAGAGAGCAATCTTTGCCGACGCTGCTACAGTGCCTCTTTCCAGAGCTGCCTCAAAGAATAGCTTCATACTAATCAGCGACTCCCTTGCCTTCACGGAATCCTTCCTTGCTGATGCGCAGTACCGGCTTGATGGTTACGCCTGACCGCGCATCGGCGATGGCCTCGTTGATCTTGCTGAAGTCATAGAACTTGACAAGGCGGTCAAAGGGAAACCGTCCTGCCTTGTAGAGCGCGATCAGCTTGGGGATAAATAACTGCGGCACGGCATCGCCCTGAATTATGTCGAGAGTTCTGCGCCCTTCCGGCAGGGCAGCGCCGCTCTCGCCGGTGAGGAGCGCCACAGCGCCACGCGGATTCAACACGTCTATGGCGAGACCGTGCATCTCTTGGCTGCCGGTTGTTTCCACCACGTAATCAACGCCGCCGCCGGTTATATCGGCAACGCAGGAGGCGATTCTATTACGACGATTGTCAATCGCGTGGGTCGCTCCCAGTTCGAGGGCGAGTTTGAGCCTCTTCGGGATTATATCGACGCCGATGATGGGGTTGGCCCCGACTCTGCGGGCCGCCATTGTCGCCGCCAGGCCAACGGCGCCCGTCCCAAAGATGGCGATGCTTGCTCCTTTCGCTACCTTCAAAGAGTTCATCACCGTGCCGGCTCCCGTCTGTAGACCGCAGCCGAGCGGAGACAGAATCTCGGGATTTAATTTTTTGGAGACCTTGACAATGTTGCGCTCGGTCGCGAGCGCGTGCGTGGCGAATGAAGACTGGCCGAAGAAGTGTCCCCGGACACCGCTGCCATAGAGGGCATTGCTGCCGTCAAGACGTGCGAAACCGAAATTTGCCTCGTAGAAGCGCTCACAGTCCGTGGGGCGACCGCGCCGGCATTGGCCTCAGCGGCCGCAGGACTGGTAGGATAGCACAACATGATCGCCGCGCCTGACACCCTTTACGCGCTTACCTGCCCCCTCATGACCGAGGACGAGAGGCCCGTCCGCCTTGTCCCAGTATTCGCAGAAGCCTATGTCAGTGTGGCAGATGCCGGAGGCGACGATGCGTACGAGCACCTCGTCATCCTGTGGGCCTTCCATCTCGAGGAACTCTATCTTCAATGGGCCGCACCTCTTGCGCAGAACGGCCGCCTTAATCTTGAGCACTTGCATATCGGAGTCGCGAGCCAATGTCCGGTTCCTCCCTGATTGCGGCCGTGAGCCAGATTTAGTCTGCGGCCATACGACGGCCATTTATGGTTTGTCCCGTAAGGCGCGGTCTCCATCTAACTTAAGACCTGGAGACCGTGCCGCAAGGGCTCGAAGAAACCCCGCCTTGTCTTGCGGCGATATCATTATTCCCGGACGGCTATTGCCATAACGGATTTGTAGCCTGTCCAGTGAGCACGCAGGGCTTGAAAGGGGGTTGCGCGTGGGGAAAACCTCGGTGATTGCTTTCATGTCAATGACCCAGCGAAACGGCCCCGACTGAACAATGAGGGTGCTTTCCGTGAGCGTGTAGCGCGTTCTATACAGCGTCCACAGCATGAAAGCGGCAACAAGAATCAACAGAACGGAGATCAGCAAGCGTAACGCGAATGGCGCCGGCGCCCTCCAGAGATTACCGGCAACGAAAAGTATGACCGCAGCTGCTGCCCACAGCAGGACGACAATCCATCCGTCCCTCTTAGATGGATAGAGTTGTTTCATGTTCTCATCTCATTTGTTCGCACAGTATTTCTTATCTTTATCCCACAAAATAGCAAACGAATAGTAAAAGTGAAAGAAAAAAAGGTCGGCTGGCGTCAGGTGCGGATGGACCAGGCGTCGAAAAGTGAGAGATACCGCAGTATAAAAATATCGCCGTCCGTCGTCTTCACCTTGAAATAGTTTGTTGTCGGCCTGCCCGGAGCGACCCCTCCTTCATACCAGCGGTCGACGATCTCCTCCACTTCCCTCCGGCGTCCCTGATAGGTAAATGCATGGGGACGCTCATTGGCCTTATGGCCGCTGTAGCATTCCACGTGTATCCGCTCACAGGATACGGGGAGGATGTTTTGCTTTTTTGCCTTCGTCGCCATGGGATTTCTTAAAGGCCCAGTTCTTCGTTGATGAGGACGACCTTGATCCTGTCTCTTGGAACGGACCTTTCCGTGATCGTCCATGTGTTGCAGAGTCTTTGGGGGCTTTTACAGTCTGCGCACCGGGAAGTTGCAGCGCACGGGGTTTCAAATTCGTGGCGTATTGAATTTATCGGTGCGGCATAGCTTCTGATGCGCGACATGGCGCGGGCAATATCGGAAACTATTTTATTTCGTCCGGCGAGAATGACTACTGTTCTTGGACCGAAGGCTATCGCCGCGACCCGGTTTCCCACCATGTCAAGATTCACAAGCTGGCCGCTCTCCGTTATCGCGTTCGTGCCGGTGATAAAGAAATCGACAAGCAAGGCCTGGCGCCTGCGTTCGATGATTTCCGGGCGGGGAACGCCGACTTCAAAGGTCTTCACGATGGAGAGGCCGGGATTGGTCAGCAACGCATTTAAAATTCCCGTCGCGTGGAGAGTCATGGAATCTCCCCAGGATGCGCTTTTTGCTTTTGCCTTAGGGAAGATTTCTTCAAGCACGATGTTTCTTGCCTGAACTCTATCTTCGGCAACAAATGCCTCAAATGCGTTTTCCCGGAGCGACTCTCTGCAGTTATTCAGCCTCTCCCGCCAGTACTGCGCGCTCTCCGTATCCATGTTCTGTTTTTTATTAACTGTGACCGAGGATCGTGCAATCACACTACCCGGCTATTGTCGAGACAGCGCTTGCCGCAGGCAGATAGAACCGCTCGACATAGTCTATGACCATGCGGTCTGCGCTAAAGCGCCAACCGAGGCTTTGCATCGCATGCTTCATTCTCTGCACCCAGAGATGCGGGATTCCGCTTGCGTCTCTTTCGTAATAGAGCGGAATAACCTCATTTTCTAATGTCTCATAGAGATAGTCTGCATCTCTCTGATACTGCACATTCGGGTCATTATGCATGCCGCCATAACCGATGGCAAAACCATTCCTGCCGTCATATGCTTCATTCCACCATCCATCGAGGACCGAAAGGTTCAGCCCTCCGTTTAGCACCACCTTCTGGCCGCTGGTGCCGCACGCCTCCAAAGGCCGCCGCGGGTTGTTCAGCCACACATCAACCCCCTGGACGAGGTGGCGTGCCAAGTTGTAATCATAGTTTTCAACAAAGACAACCCTGTTCCTGCTGGCCGTACTATAGCTGTACTGGGCGATTCTCTGTAATAGACGCTTACCCTCGTCATCGCGCGGGTGGGCCTTCCCCGCAAAAATGATCTGGATAGGCCTTTTGGTGTCTTCAACCAGTTTAGCCAAACGCTCTGCCTGGGATAATATCAGGTCTCCCCGCTTATAGGTCGCAAACCTGCGGGCGCAACCGATCGTCAGAACATCCGGGTCAAGAAGCTGATCGATCTGTTTTAACTTGTCGTGATAGCCCAGACGCTCGGCCTGCGATTGCAGGCGCCTGCGGACGAAGCGGATGAGGCGCATCTTCAGACTCTGGTGCGTCTCCCACATCTCTCCGTCATCGATCTCGGTTATTTTCTCCCAGATGTCCGGGTGCACCATGCGCGTGGGCCAGTCTTGGCCAAGGCGCGTCTCAAACAACTGGTACATCGGTGGCGCCAGCCATGATAATACATGAACCCCGTTGGTAATGTGGCCGATAGGCACTTCAGACTCGGGACGCTGCGGCCACAGGGGATGCCACATCAGACGGCTCACAGTCCCATGGATAGCGGAGACGCCGTTCGCCCAGGAGGAAGATTTCAGAGCGAGGACCGTCATGCAAAATGGTTCCGACCGGTCATACGGATTGATGCGCCCTAAGGCCATAAAATCGTCATGCGAAAGTCCCAGGCTTTCTCTGAAGATGCCGAGGCTGTCTTCCACGAGATCCGGGTGGAATCGGTCATGGCCTGCGGCTACGGGGGTATGCGTGGTAAAAACCGTGCGCAGAGTTACGCGCCGGAGAGCGCGGTGAAATGGAATCTGGTCATACTGCATAACCCAGCGGGCCTCTTCGAGGATGGCAAAGGCGCTGTGTCCCTCATTTAAATGCAGCACCCCGGGGATAATATTCAATGCTTGCAGGACGCGCGCACCGCCAATTCCCAGCAGGAGCTCCTGTCGAATGCGCAGTCTATCGTCGCCGCCGTAGAGGCGGGATGTCAATTCGCAGTCCTGGGCTGTATTGCAATCGACATTCGAATCGAGAAGCAGCAGACGAATCCTGCCCACCTGTGCCAGCCATACACGTGCACTGAGGAGGCCGCTCCGGGTGTCAATGCGTATGAGCAGTGGCTCTCCACTCGCATCCATGAGAGGTTGCAGCGGCAAATTGCTTGTATTGAGGTTCACGTAGTTTTCTTGCTGCCAGCCATCTTTATTCAGGCTCTGATTGAAATAACCCTGCTGGTAGAGAAGCCCGATTCCAATCAAAGGGACTCCCAGATCGGAGGCGCTTTTCAAATGGTCGCCTGACAGGATGCCCAATCCGCCGGAGTAAATCGGCAGCGATTCATGCATTCCGAACTCTGCGGAGAAATACGCAACCGGCCTACGGTTCAAATTTCCACAGTGCGCCATTCCCCATGTCTTATCCTTTTCGATATATTCATTCAGCCGCCGGAAGGCGTAGTTTATCCGGCTGTGCAATACAAGCTCAGACGCCCTCTCCTCGATTTCTTCCGGGGTGATCTGATTGAGAAACGCTATCGGGTTATGGTCAACCTGCCGCCAAAGATGCGGGTCCAGGTCGGTGAAGAGGCTGATGACCTCCGGATGCCATGTCCACCAGAGATTCTGAGCCAGGGCGCGAAGACGGTCATGGAGATTGATTTTCGTTCCTTTCATTAGTGAGACTCCTTATTTTAGTTAATTCATGGAACGTGTCTGGACAGTTTCAAAAAAGACAAGACATTTAAAGGCATTAACTACCACAAAAATCACGAAGATAATACGAGAAAATACGCCGTCAACGAAAATCGATGATCAGGCATCCCCATCCGATTCGTCCTTCGATTTCCGGTAGGACAAGTAACTGTGTAAAAACCATCCAAGTGCAATGCCGATAATCAAGAGAAAAAATATCATCAGGGCGCGTGACATGGAGACGTTCCAGAATAGAAAGCTGACGTTAACTACTGCGGCATTTTGGGTTATGAATATAATGACGAGACTTGTGATGATAAGAATTAATACCAATTTGAGATTCATATTTTTCACCTGTGTGCCGGTGTCGGGGCACTACTTGAGATTAGATTCTATTCGAAATGGCCGTCTTTCCTATTTTTTTCTGAGTGTCACCAGAAACAGTTTTCGCGGAAGTTCTCCTTCTTCGAACTCATCTACACTCGCTATCTCGAAGCCTTCGGCGAGGCGTTCTACCTTTTCCCGACTGAAGAAATGGACGATGAAGCCGCCGCATTCGTACATATCCTCGCCCCGGTGAAGCCCTTTTCCGAAGTGGGGGTCTTTCATGTGCCTCACAGTATAAACATGAAGGCCATTGGGGCGGAGAACCCTTCTCACCTCCCGCGAAACGAACTCAAGCTCCGAGGTTGTCAGCGCCATGCAATACAGCATGTGCGAGTAGCAGCCATCCATGGATTCATCCGCGAACGGAAGGGCGACGCGCACATCATGCTGAAGCGCCGTGATATAACCGGCTAAACCGAGTCTCTCGGCCGTGTCGGCAATCGTCCCAACGGCGCTTTCGGAGTAATCAAGAACCGTCACATGGAGGCCACTCTTGGCAAAGAAGATTGTATCCCGCCCCTGCCCGCCGCCGAGTTCAAGAATAAGTTTCTTCCCTTCCTTATTGAACATCTCCGCGGCTATCCCGGCAGGATAGCTCGGTAGAGAGCCAAACATGTCAGGATTTCGGATAAAAGTGTCCTGCCAGTGCCGGCGCTGAGCATCCAATATTTCTGTCACGCAAGTGCTCCTTTTAATCTTCTCCGGATGCATCTATCTGAACCAGTTAAGGTATGCTCTTCCAATAATGGAGCAAACAGAACCCGGCGATGATGACAAAAAGGACCGGAATGCTGATAACCAGGACTTTGACGAGTTCCACTGCACTGGCCCAGAAGGCTTCCTGCACGCTGAATTGCTGCGGATAGAAGGACTTTAGATAATGTATCTCCTGCACCGAATGCCAGGAGACAGCAGTTACGATAGTACTGACGGCGAATGCCGTGAGAATGAGTATTCTGGATGTCCGGTTCACTGATAGCACTTTAATGTTATGCCAACTTAACGATAAAGTCTTTCGCAGATAGGACTCTTGCATAAGGCACAGCCAGGGCGGCCATGAATGCTGCCTGAACCTTACCCGCCTCCACCGTCGTGCCTTTGTATTCGAGATTACGGGTCGCACATGCATCTTCAATAACAGTGCACCTGAATCCTAAATCAAATGCTGCGCGTGTCGTAGCGTCAACGCACATGTGGGTCATCGCCCCGCAAATTACCGCTTCATCCACTTCTGACTTCTTGAGAATATTTAGTAGATCAGTGTCTCTGAATGCATTGGGGAAGTATTTTTCAATTATTGCTTCACCGGGCTGAGGAGTGACGGACTTGTGGATTTCAACGCCGCTTGTATTCGGGAGGAAAAATGTTGATCCCGGTCGTTTAGAGATATGCTGAATGTGAAAGACAGGGAGTGCCCTATTCCTCCATTCCTTCAGCAGTAATCCTGCATTCGCCGCCGCCTGCTCCATTCCGACAAGTTCCATGTTCCCGCCGGGAAAGTAATCATTCTGAATATCGATTAAGATTAATCCTTTCTTCATTTGTTCTCCTTTATATAGTTATGGCGCCTATAGTCGGCGCGTTTATCAGAGAATTCCTATAATTTCCGCCACGCTCTTTACTAACTGTCCGCGACCTGTGTGTATGTAGATACCGATTTGTGCAATAAGTGAATACGCAGCGGCAAACTGGGCAAGCGCATATACAGCGACGGTAAACTGACTGAGGCTGAAGATGCCGATGCCAAACTGGGAGATGGTTACAACGCCGTATGCGAACTGCCCGATGGCAATGATGCCTTTTGCCACTGCAGGCATTCTATTCGGGCGGTACTTGAATGATATATGAAGGAGCGGTAGTCCCCAAAAGATAAGTTTTGACTTCTATTCAAATCCCCATCCGTCCCATTTTTCTCTTGCAGGGAGAGGCGCCCCGCAGTGCGGGCAGGTAATGGCCTGTTCGAAAATTTTGACGTTTGCATTCTCTGCATGGTTTCATCGTATCCTCCCAACCTTGGGCATGATGTCAGCGGCGCAACTTTATCGCGTCCGGTCCTTAATTACGCGCTATCCCTGTTTTCCTCGGCAAAAGACTTTCCTTGCGGATATAGACGCCTCCCGAGAGAAATGGTGTAAGTTACAGATGAACAACATGAAGTCAAAGGCTGTTTTATGGTTTTATATTACTCCTTCTATTGAAGCGCGATTGCAAATATGCAGAATATTGTCTATATTGTCAACTCATTAAAATTATTGGAACTAAGTAAGCCGAGAACATTATTTCATATTGATTTAAGGGATGATGTGGATGCATAATAGCGGGGGAGGAGAGCAGAAAAAAATGAAAGCAATGGCCTTGAAGAGTATTTCCAGTTTCCTGGAGAACAGAACCCCGCTCAAGCTGGTTGATATGCCGGAGCCGAAACCGGCAGAAAAAGAAATCCTCATTAAGGTTTCCGCCTGCGGTGTCTGCCATACGGAGCTGGATGAAATCGAAGGCAGGACACCGCCCCCTGCATTCCCCGTTATTTTAGGCCACCAGGTGGTGGGCAGAGTGGCTGGAATCGGAAAAGGGGTGACGAAGTTCCGCGCGGGCGAGCGGGTCGGCGTGGGCTGGATATTTTCCGCCTGCGGCCATTGCAGTGCGTGTCTCGAAGGGAATGAGAATGTCTGTCAAGAATTCAGGGCTACGGGCAGGGATGCCAACGGCGGATATGCCCGATTCATGACTGTTTCGCAGGATTTTGCGTACGCTATCCCCGACATTTTTTCCGATGTGGAAGCAGCGCCTCTTCTGTGCGCGGGCGCCATCGGCTACCGGTCCCTGCGGCTTGCCAATCTGAAAAATGGGCAGGGCCTGGGTCTTACGGGCTTCGGGGCATCGGCACATCTTATCCTCAAGATGGTACGCCATAAATATCCGGATTCCAGAGTTTCTGTCTTTGCCCGGAGCGAGAAGGAGCAGGCATTCGCCCGGGAACTGGGGGCCGTGTGGGCGGGGCGTATGGAAGACGAACCGCCGGAAAAACTGCATGCCATAATTGACACCACGCCGGCGTGGAAACCCGTTGTCGAGGCCATGAAAAATCTTAAAAACGGCGGCAGGCTGGTCATCAATGCCATCAGGAAAGAAGAAACCGACAAAGACTGCCTCCTGAAGCTCAATTACCCGACGCATCTCTGGCTCGAGAAGGAAATCAAGAGTGTCGCTAACGTGGCGCGGAGAGACATCAGTGAATTCCTCCAGCTGGCGGCTGAGGTTCCGATCAAACCGGAGGTGCAGGAATTTTCATTGGAAGAGGCAAATGAAGCCCTCGTCGAACTCAAGGAGGCGCGGATCCGTGGGGCGAAGGTGCTCCGTATGGACTGACAAGACAAGAGCGTCACAAAATATTTTTGCTCCATCATTTCGACTGAATGTATTATCACGGATGACATCGATGAAGAATTTCAGGGAAGTTGCAGCGGGAAAGAAATCGCTGAAAAAAGATTACGTGGCTGTCATGATGTGGTTTATGGGGAGGGCTATTCAGGCCGCAGCAGCGGTAGACATGGCAGCAAAAAAAGAATTCGCAGGCATGCCGGATGGATTTACCTTTGCGCTCTCTGTTATGCCGAACGGGCCGCATATGATTATAGGAAAGGATCAGAGGGGATTTGTCAGATACAAGGGATGGGACCCTGACGGTAATAAAATAGACCTGGATATGAAGATCAAAAATATCGAAGCTGCCCTGCTGCTCTTTACCTTTCAGGAGAGTACCACCCTTGCCACAGCGAGGAACCGATTGGTTGTCGACGGTGATGTGGCACACGCATGTGCAGTCATGCGCATCCTTGATATTGTCGAGGTATATCTCCTTCCGAAGATCATCGCAAAGTTGGCGGTGAAGAGGTATTCGGGCTGGTCTTTCCGCAGAAAGTATCTCGGCCGGGTGCTCGTCTATGTCCGGAGCATATTTAGTTTCTGATGAGGTCGCCGATGTATTTGCCGGAGCGCTATGAATTCTTCTGCCCCGTGAAAATAAACTCGGGGAACAGGGCGCTGGAACATGTTCCTTTCGAACTGGATGCCCTGAATGCGAGAAAGCCCCTTGTGGTCGCAGGAAAAGATGTCGGTGAAAGGGGCCTGGTTGGAGTCATCATCGATGCCTTCAAGGATTCGGGACTCGCTATCGGCGTCTACGACGGCGTGCCATCTGCTCCTGATCTGAAATTGATCAGAGAGCTTTTCAACATTTATCGTGACAGGGGGCATGATGCGCTCATTGCCATTGGCGGCGGCTCCGCGGCGGATACGGCAAAGGTGCTGAATATTGCCGTCTCCGGCAAACCGGAAGATATCGAGGGATGCGCGGGAGAGAATCTGATCAAAAAACCGCTGAAGCCTCTTATCATCGTGCCAACCACAGCCGGCACCGGCTATGAAGTATCCAAATATGCTTTCTTCGCTGGCAGGGATTATGCCTCTCATTTCCTGATGCCCAATCTTGCAGTCATCGATCCCCGCATGACTATCCCGGAGGACGCGGTAACGACAGCGGCCGCTGCGCTCTTTGCCCTGACACACGCGGCGGAGGCGTATACCTGCCCAGGCAAAAATCCTTTAGCCGACGCCTATGCTTATACCGCGATTCAGCTAATAATGGCAAATCTGGTGAATGTAATTGGAGATCAACGGGACAAGAACGGACGACTCTCCCTTGCCAATGCCCATGCCATGGCCGGCTGCGCCTTCTCCAACGTAGCTTTGGGTGTTGCGCATAAACTCGGAAAGGTGATGGGCGATCTATGCCATCTGCCTCAGGGGTTGTGCATGGGGATGCTGCTTCCTCGCGTTCTTGAGAGGGAGATGTCGGAAGGCGGTTATCATATAGCGGACCTCCTGCTGCCGCTGGCGGGATTCGACACATATGCAAGCACGGCGGCAGACATGAAGGCCCGAAGGGCGGTGGAAATCATCCATGATTTGCTCAAGGACTTATCGGCAGCGAACGGTGGCGCCATTTCCCGGATATGGAAAGATATACAAGTATCGGAAGATACATTGCAGGATATAGCGCAGAGAGCCGGCGTTAATGAAGCGAGCTTCGACATTGACGGTTGTGCGAAAATTCTAAGAGAAGCGAGAGAAGGAAGATAGCGGGAGCACACGATGGACATGCCGGCATACTATGAATTTTGCTGTCGGGTTAAGATTATCTCCGGTCATGACGTCCTGGAGCGGATCCCGGCCACTCTTGCGGAACTGACTGCACGAAGGCCGATGATCGTCACAGACAAGGGCGTAGTCGGCGCCGGGCTGATCAACATCGTGGTTAATGCTATTGGCAACGGCGTTGACATCGGAGCAATTGCCGACGATGTTCCCCCCGATTCAGACTTGAGGATTGTGAACAGCCTGGCACGGTTGTATCGTGAGAAAGGTTGCGATTCTCTCCTCGCCATAGGCGGCGGATCTGTCATGGATACGGCCAAGGGAATTAATATAATCGTTTCTGAAGAGGCGGACGATCTGATGCGGTTCAGCGGCGCCAACGCCCTGAAGCGGGCGTTGAGGCCGCTGATAGCGATACCAACAACAGCGGGAACGGGCTCCGAAGTCACCCTGGTGGCAGTAATCAAGGATCATGAAAAACACCTGAAAATGGCCTTTATCAGCAATTTTCTTTTGCCGAATGCTTGTGTTGTGGATTCCCGGATGACACTCACCCTCCCGCCGGCTGCCACCGCGGCTACGGGCATGGATGCGCTTTCACATGCTGTGGAAGCATACACCTGCCTCGCAAAAAATCCTCTGAGTGACGCCCATGCTCTGGCGGCCACCAGACTGATCAGCGAGAATCTTCTCAAGGTGACGCTGAATCCCGGTGATAAAGAGGGACGACTTTGCATGGCCAGCGCCGCGACCCTGGCGGGCATTGCCTTTGGGAACTCGATGGTCGGCATGGTGCATACCCTCGGCCATTCTGTTGGCTCTGTCTGCGGTGTTCCCCACGGGGCATGCATGGCGATTCTCCTTCCCTATGGGTTGGAGTATAACATGCATAAGAACGGTCATCTTACGGCGGAGTTGCTGTTCCCTATGGCAGGTGCTCCCGTATACGCTGCGACCCCGAAGGAAGAGAGAGCCCAAACAGTTATCGCCCTCATCCGCCGGATGAACCAGGAACTTTATGAAGCAACGGGCGGAAGACATGCGCGCTTCTTCAAGGAGGCGCTGGATAGAGACGGAAGAGAAATGGTGCCGAAAGAGCGGCTGCCGGATATTGCCGAAACAGCCCTGAGAGACGGCTCCATCTCTTACAATCCAGAAGACCTGGATTACGACGATTTTCTCATGGTCATGGAGGCGGCCTGGGAAGGAAGGCCCCTCGATACAGGGCTGATAAGAAAGGGATAGCAAAAAATTAGTTATCCCGGAGGCAGATGATCATTTGCCGGAAAGTCTCTTTTCCGAATTAGCGGTTAAGCGTTACTTATTAAGGAGATCAATGTGCATTTTGGATATACGGGGAAAATATTAACGGTGGATCTCTCCACGCGCGAAATCCGTGAGGAGACTATACCCGACCGTGTTTACGAATATTATCTCTCCGGCATAGGTCTGGCTGCGTACATTCTCTATGACAGGATTCCCGCAGGCGTCGATCCCCTCGGTCCGGAAAATATCATGGGTTTTGTCTCCGGCCTTCTCGCAGGGACAGGCAGTCTCTTTGCCGGCAGATGGATGGTAGTGGGGAAATCACCTCTCACCGGCGGATGGGGGGAGGCAAACTGCGGCGGCAGTTTTTCACCGGCGATCAAGCGCTGCGGCTATGACGGCATTTTTTTCACGGGAACAAGCGAGAAGCCTGTCTATCTTTATGTGAATAACGGTGGCGCGGAGCTTCGCGATGCGTTACACATATGGGGCAGGGATACCGTAGAATCAGAGGCGATGCTGGTTTCGGAGACGAGTGCCAATTCACGAGTTGCCGTCATAGGTCCCGCAGGAGAGAGGCTTTCTCTCATCGCAGGTATTTGCAATGACAGAGGAAGAATGGCGGCACGGTCGGGTCTCGGCGCCGTCATGGGCGCAAAGAGGCTAAAGGCCGTTGTCCTCGACGGCAAAAAAAGAATCGATGTTCATAACAGGGCTGAGATAAAGAGATTGAGTCAGACGTGTAACCGGTGGGTGCAGTTTCAACCACCTATTTTTGCAGGCCCGGTGGCTGCATATATAGGCGCCCTCATGAGAATCCTGCCCGTGCAGATGGCCATGGACGGGATGGTCTATAAGATACTGCTAAAAAAGTGGGGCACAGGCGGCATGAACCAGATGTCTGTTGAGATGGGGGACGCTCCGGTAAAGAACTGGCGGGGCAGCAGCGTGGACTGGGGAATTAAGAAATCTCTGTCTGTAAACCCGGAGGCAATTCGAAAGTATGAAAAGGTGAAGTATCACTGCTATGCCTGTCCACTGGGCTGCGGCGGCATATGTTCAACGAAGGGGAAAGACGGTGAGACACATAAGCCGGAGTATGAAACAGTCCTTTCCTTGGGCGGACTGTGCATGAATGCGGACGTGGACAGCATCTTCCACCTCAATGACATATTGAACAGGGCCGGCATGGATACAATCTCTGCGGGTGGCACGGTGGCCTTCGCCATTGAGTGTTATGAGGCAGGTATCCTTACAAAGGAAGATACGGATGGGCTCGAATTAACATGGGGGAATTCGGAGGCAATCGTTGCCCTCATTGAAAAAATGATCAGGCGGGAGGGCATCGGCGATGTACTGGCGGATGGATCGAAAGTGGCCACTCGGAAAATCGGCAAAAAAGCAGGAGCAGCAGCGATGCATGCGGGCGGCCAGGAACTTCCCATGCACGACGGCAGAAACGATCCCGGTTATAATGTTCATTACTCCGTGGAAGCCGCGCCCGGCAGGCATACTGTGGGCGCCCAGATGTATTATGAGATGTTCCAGCTCTGGAAGGTGGCAAAAAGGCTGCCGCGGGTGAAGCCTCTCTATTTCAAGGCCAGAAAATACATAGCTGATGAAGAGAAAGCGGTGACGGCCGCTGCCTGCAGCAAGTTTATGAATATCGCCAACTGTGCCGGTCTATGTCTTTTTGGCGTCTTCTTAGGTGCAAAGAGGACGCCGACATTTTCCTGGTTGAATGCGGCAACAGGATGGAACAAGACGCCCGAGGAATATCTGGATATCGGGGCGCGGATCCAGACACTGAAGCAGGCCTTCAATATCAAACACGGCATAGATCCCAGGACGTTTCGACCGGGCGACAGGGTTATCGGGAAACCGGCGCAGACCGAGGGAGCGAACCGGGGAAGAACTGTGGACATGGAAAAATTGATAAGAGATTACTATAGGCAGTTCGGGTGGGACCCCGAAACCGGGAGACCGAAGGAAGAGAGTATTGACCGTGCGAAACTCCGTGGCGATGAATATGGCATATAGAATTACGGATAAATGCAATGGCTGCGGCGTCTGCATGAGGTTATGCCCGGTTGATGCAATAACGGGAAGTAAGAATGCGCTTCACGGCATCGCGAAAGATCGATGTATTGAATGCGGCGCCTGCGGGCGCGTCTGTCCGAGAGAAGCAGTGAATGACCCTTTCGGCATTCCCTGTATAATGGTAAAGAAGTCTCTGTGGGAAAACCCGCATTTCGATCAAATAACCTGCGTATCCTGCAGGATCTGCATCGATGCCTGTCCGGCTTACTGTCTGGGACTGTCTGACGCATCAACTGACGGTGATCCTCATGCGCGCCCATATATTGCGGATGAGAAGGCCTGCATCGGATGCGGTTTTTGCGCCCGGGAATGCCCCGTAGAAGCTATTACTATGGCCGTATCTCCGGGCACACAATAGATTTTCACGGAACGAATGGCTTGATAATGGATACGTGATGGTTTAATGTAGTCACATATAATGACAAAGAAGAAGAAAGGAGAACATTTATGCAGCAGCCTGTCAAAATATATACGTTAAGTACGTGCAGCCACTGCANNTAGAGGACGTCAGAAAATTAAATCCGCACTGTACATTTCCCACCATCGTCATCGGAGACAAAGTCATCGTGGGATTTGATGAGTCGAAGATCAGAAAGGCGCTGGGGCTCTAATGGAAGTCAATGAGCTTTATGAGATGCTGAGGAAAATGCAGGAACCCAAAGGCTATTTTTTCAGCAGGGATAAGGAATGGGTGCTCGATATTCTGAGAGGACTTCTCACGAACAAGGAGCGTTACGGCTACATGTCGTGTCCCTGCCGCCTGGCATCACGAGACCGGGAAAAAGATAAAGACATTATCTGTCCCTGTGTCTATCGTGCTCCCGATGTGGAAGAATACGGAAGCTGCTACTGCAATCTCTATGTCTCGAAGGAATGGAACGAGGATAAGATTCCGCACGTGTATGTATCGGAAAGGCGGCCTCCAGAGAAGAACCCCATTTAATAGCGTGAGCGTCTTCGATCTTCCAGGAAGATGACGGTTGAGCAACCGTTCGCTACATGATTTACAGAAGTGACAAAAAAGGTTGCAGTCTAATATTTATTTTGGTATGAATCCTTCAAGGGCTTGCCGGGTTAGCGGTTCTATGGGAGCCGCGAGGAAAGAACTATGAGCGGATCGTCTTTGGATACCCCGTTTTTTTAGAGGACGGGGTTTTTTTATTTTTTCAAGAATCATCAGAGATCGTGTAAAGTGAGGTGGTGCCATAATATAGTATTGAGTTCTGTTTTAGCATTTCTTATTTCTTGTGTAGGTATCTTACGTAACTGATTGTTTCTATCGGTGATACTTTTGAGAATGCGTTTTTATGAAAGGAGAATGAAAAATGGCAGAAAAGAAGAATTCGGAAGCCGGCAAGCCGCAAGAAGGGCTTCTTGAGCGCTTCGGCCTGGGGCTGGCGGCGTGGAGCGAGAAATGGTTTCCCGACGCGTGGGTATTTGCCCTTGTGGGTATTGTTATCGTTTATGTCTTTGGTCTTTCCATTGGTGAAAGCCCGGTCAAGCTCGCGACCGAGGGCGGCAAGGCGTTCTGGATACTGATACCCTTTACCATGCAGATGGCGTTCATTATCATCGGCGGATATGTGCTTGCCTCTACCCCCGCCGTTTACTGGGTGATCCAGAAGGTGGCCGGAATCCCCAAGACGGGAAGGGGAGCCATCGCCTTTGTTGCCTTCTTGTCTCTGGTGACCTCCCTGATCTCCTGGGGGTTAAGCCTCATCTTCAGCGGCCTTTTGGTCCGTGAATTGACGAGAAGGGTTAAGGGAATGGACTACCGGGCTGCGGGCGCCGCAGCCTACCTCGGGTTAGGCGCCATATGGGCCCTCGGTCTTTCCTCCTCGGCGCCTCTCATGATGGCCACAAAGGGCGCCATTCCGCCTAAACTCTTTGAGATCAGCGGATTGATCCCCCTGACTCAGACGCTTTTCATCTGGGAGAATTTCTGGATGATAGTCGCCCTCATTGCGGTTTCGGTACCCATTGCCTACTTCTCGGCTCCGAAACCCGAGCGCGCCAAAACAGTGGAATACTTCAACCTGAAATTTGACGAGATCGATACGAGTATCGAGCCGCGGCAGAAACCGGGAGAGTGGCTTGAATACAGCCCTCTGCTGATCATCCTTGTGGCAGGCCTTCTTTGTTGGTACTTGATAGACCTCTTCGGCAAGGATCCCAGGGGGCCCATCGCGGCGTTGGATCTCAATAACTACAACCTGATTTTCATCACCGTCGGTATGCTCCTGCATTGGCGCCCGAAACGGTTTCTCAAGGCTGTGGCCCAGGCGGTTCCCGCAACAGGCGGCGTTCTGATCCAGTTCCCCTTCTACGCCGTGATCTTCGGGATGATCGTCGGTACGGGGATCAACAAGTGGTTGGCCGACCTCTTTTACAGCGTCACCACCCAGGGAACCTACCCTCTTCTGGTGGCCGCTTATTCGGCCACCCTCGGTGTTTTTATTCCCTCAGGCGGAGGCAAGTGGGTTATCGAGGCGCCTTATGTCCTGCAGGCGGCAATTCAGCATAACGTGAACCTTGGATGGGTGGTGGTGATCTACAATGCAGCCGAGGCCCTGCCGAATCTGCTGAACCCCTTCTGGATGCTGCCGCTTCTCGGGCTGCTCCATATGAAGGCCCGGGACCTTGTCGGCTATTCAGTGCTCCAGATGTTTGTTCACATACCGCTGGTCTTCTTCCTCTGCTGGTTGTTCGCTCAATGGATTCCCTTCGTCCCTCCCCTGAAGTGACGGAGCGTAATTAGAGCTGCAATAAAAAGGGCGCTGCCATAAAAGCAGCGCCCACTTTGTTATGAACCGATAGATTAAGTGTGAATTCGGCTTTGTCTTATTTACCGCTCTTGAAGTCGTCCCTCATGAGTTCCCTAGCAATGATCATCCGTCTGATCTCGGACGTACCGGCGCCGATCTCCCAGAGTTTCTGATCCAGGAAATGTCTGGTGACGGGATATTCCGTGCAGTAGCCGTAGCCACCGAAGACCTGGATGGCGTCGAGGCCGATCTTCGTTCCCATCTCTCCGCAGAATAGAAGCGCCGCCGCAGCCATGCGGTCCAGGTCCGTGCCCTTTCCGCCGACCTTGTTTTCCAGGGTATCGCAATATGCGGCCGCGCTGTATGCCATCCACTTGGAGGCCAGGTAGCCAGTGTACATATTGGCGAGCTTCTCCTGGATGGCCTGATAGGAAATAATGGGCTTGCCGAACTGTACCCTTTCCTTCGCATACTTTAGGCTAAGCTCAAGACAGCTTCTCTGGCTGCCGAGGGTGCAGCCGGAGAGGGTGATTCTTTCCGTGCAGAGGCCGCTTGTGAGAACGGCGACGCCTTTGTTCAAACCGCCGATGAGGTTCTCTGCCGGCAGTTCGACATCTTCAAAGGTGATCAAAGCCGTGGGGGATGTCCTCATACCCCATTTCTTGATCTTCTCTCTCGTAACACCCTTGACCTTATCGAACTCGAAGAAGAAAGCGGAAATACCCTTCGGGCCAGCGGCCGGGTCGGTCTTCGCGTAAAATGTCATGAAGTCCGCAACAGGACCGTTGGTGATGAATATCTTGCTGCCGTTGATAATGTACTTGTCACCCTTCTTCTCCGCTTTTGTCGCCATGCTCATCGCATCGGAGCCGGCATTCGGTTCGGTGATTCCAAGGCATCCGACCCACTCGCCGGTGCAGGACTTGGGAAGGACATACATCCGCTGTTTTTCCGATGCGTTGCGCCGGAAGTTGTCGAAGCAGAGGGTCTGGCTTGCGCCGACGGTCATGGACAGGGCGTTGCTTACACGCGCGATCGTCTCATAAGCGAGGAGCGTCTCTATATAACCCAGAGCAGTGCCGCCATACTTTTCGTCAAACACGATTCCGTTCACACCCAGGTTTCCCAGCTCCTTGAAAAGAGTCGGCGGCATCTCATCGACTTCATATAGATGCTCCATCTGTGGCTCCAGCCAGCTAACTGCCCACTTGTAAACGCTGTCCTCCAACATCTTTTGTTCATCTGTAAAATTAAAATCTAACGCCATACACAAATACCTCCTGATGAATTAAAATTTATTTAATCAGCTGTCGAAGCCCGCGCACGGAAGATTAAACTGACTGGCTTTGGCAACTTAACTCGAAAAGCCCGGATAATCCGAGCTTCTCAAGTCGTATAACGCGAAACAACTTATTTTGCTATCTGATAACCCTGCTCCCAATCGAATCCTGATGTCTCACCGTGTAAGGCCATCTTGTAGGTCCGTCTGTCTGAGTAGGATGGATACCTTCTGGTCTTACCCTCCACCGGCATCATGGATACGGGGAATTTCGGGGCAAGGAGGCCATTCTCTTTGGCTGCCTTTTCCAGCATCTCCCTGTCATCGGGGTGGGCAATAGAGATCAACGCTGCGGCCCTTTCGTAGCCGGACAGACCGCGCAGGTTCACGATGCCGTACTCTGTACAAACGTAATTTGTTAACTGAGCCGGGACATCCACTGATGATCCTTCAGGCAGGAAGGGAACGATCCTCGAGGTGCCGTGTTTGCTTCGTGCCGTCATGGAGGCGACGCCGCGTCCGCCTTTAGACTGGGCGCAGAAGGAGACAAAATGGAAGTAACCGCCGGAGCTCGAGATCGGCCGTTTTTCATAAAAGCCGGAGCACTGCTGTCCGAGAAGGTCGACAGCCACGCAGTTGTCAATAGCGATCATGTTGTCGAGTCTCGTGAGATTATGCAGGTTATTCGTGTAACTGATATCATAGGCTGCAAGCTCCTGGTTCCTGTGGATAGTGTCATAGTACCACTTCACATCAACTGGGAATGCGAATGTCCACACGCTCTTGCCGCGGTCGGCGGGGAGGGTTTTGTATTTGTTTGTCACCTGGCCGGATTCGATCAGCTTGATAAGACCGGCATTGAGCATCTCCGTGTGGATGCCGAGGTCCTTGAGTCCTGCATCGGTCATAGCGCTTACACATGCGGAGGGAAGAGAACCTATACCGAGCTGGATTATGTCTCTATCCTTCATGATGGTCATGACATGTTTGGCAATCGCCTCTTCCTCCGGTTTTGCCTTGATGGCCTTTTCATTGATCTGTGGCCACTTGTGTTTCTCGCAGTCCACTTCGACCCAGAAGTCGACATCGTCAATATTAATGGTGTTAAAGCGGCCGCCTTCGGCCCAGGGATAGTCTGAACGAACTTCGATTACAGTTTTCTTTGTGCACTGGCTGAAGATATTGGCGTTGTTCGTGCCATAAGAGAAGTTCGCAAAACCGTGCTCATCAAAGGGCGTTGCCGCATTCCACCACCAGTCAAACCCGCGCTTTTCCTTTATTGCATTGGTGAAACGATAATGGGCGAACCACATGCCCATTGCCCATCCCCAGTGTGCCCAGTCGGTTACATTGTTGGTATCTCTTGCCTTGCGGTTCCATGGAAAGAAGAAATACTCATGGAAGCAGTGGAATTCCTGCATAGGGTCGACCGCCTGAAATTCAGGGTGAGGGAAAAAATTAGCATAATTCCAAAGCTCAATGTCCTTCAATTTTGGACCAATCCTCTTTGCCAACTCCTTCATGCACTCCGTTGAATCACCACCAACCGAACCCGGCTGGATCCAGCTTCCGGACTTGACCATATCCAAAATCTGCTGGGGTGTTCTCTTCTTGTCACGAATCTTTTGTTGAACCGGTGTTGTCATCTTGACTCCCTCCTTAAGGTAATTAAGTTTTGACATTCAGCCGAATTAATTCAGCCACTCTTAAGCGGTATGCAGACTTACAATATAACTTGCCCTTATTAAATTATTTTTAAAAAAATCAACAGGTTTAGCCTAATCTTGTAGCGGATAGAAGATACACCGCGGGTCTATTCCGGATTTCACAGCTCATAGAACGTTTGTCTATAGCAGAAACGGTAAGAAGTGAGAGATATGATGATAATAAGCAGAAACAGGATTTTCTATTTGTCACCAATATGAACCCTTTGAGATGTTCTCAGTTTCCGTCCATTGCCGACACCAAGGCGTATCTCATATAGTTGCTGACTTTGCAAGCTTTTGATAAAGAATCTCAAATAGCACGACACTACAAGACTGCGTCCGATAAGCTGCCGATGGACGCACGCCATAAATCCTTCTTAGGGGGAGGGAAGTATCACACACAGTCTTGTATGGAAAAAAAATCAGAAATACAATATTAAAAGGTTTATAAATAATATTTAGAAAAAACTAATAAGTAAGAATCAGATGGGCTCGCCACTTCAAGAATAACGCGTCCGCTATTGACGGATGAAAAGGGATTTCATCTATCAAAACTCCTATTCCTCGAAGAACGCAAATTTCTTTTTTAACAAGAAGATACTTTTACATCAGCAGAGTCAGATATGAGCCTAACCCAATTTCCTTGGCCGGCTTTTGAGATAATAGCATTGAGTTTCTTCATAAATTGACGAGGTTTTTTTCTTGCGAAAATGGAAGTAGTACAATTGAGATGCATCGTTTTTGATCTTTCTCATTTGAAATTAATTTTATCTTAATATTATTTATAAACCTTTTAATATTGCTTTCCCTCCCCGTTTGGTACAATAGACGCAGTTATAAATTTTCAATAATTATTCCTGAGCTATAAGAAATACAGCGTGTCATTTAAAATATACCACTTTTTCAGCACTTTTATCTCGTTGATCAGTAGAAGAAAAGAGACCAGCGCGGCTTTAAGCAAAGCTTATTGCTTAATTAATTGAATAACGCTGATAGCGCGATAGTCTAAACAGCCGATTTCGGCGGTTGCGGTTTATGCATCTTTAACAGGGCGATCGTCCCTACATTATCCATGTGGGGCGGGCGCTGAGAATAATGAAAAGGAGGTAGGGTCCAGTGGAATCGATTGAACAAGGGATTGGAAAAATATTTACAGATCCTGATCCAGATAATGCGCGTGCGTTCTTCCGCACGAAGAGCCGCAAACTGGAATCCAAGGTGATGTCAGTAAAAGAAGCCGTGGAGAAGTTTGTTCATGATGGCGATTATTTGACACTCGGCGGCTTTGGGGCAAACAGGGTGCCGATAGCGGTTGCGCATGAAATCGTGAGGCAGGGAAGGAAGAAAATGGGGTTTGCCGGCCATACATCCACCCATGATTTTCAGATACTCTGTGCGGGTGAAGTGTTCAATAGGGTAGACGTTGCCTATATCGTCGGCCTGGAGGCTCGGGGCTTATCTCCCAATGCGAGGCGCTACATGGAGAGCGGCAAGGTCGAGGTAAGTGAATGGACCAATTACTCGCTGTCCGTTCGTTTTAAGGCAGCGGCGGCAGGCGTTTCTTTCTACCCGGCGAGAAATATGATGGGGACGGATACGTTCAAATACAGCGGTGCAAAGATCATTGAATGCCCGTTTACGGGCACAAGGTATGTCGCACAGCCTGCCCTCTATCCGGATGTGTCAGCCATTCATGTCCATGAGGCGGATATCTATGGGAATTGCCGTGCAAGGGGCATTACCGTTTCTGATTTCGATGTCGCAAGGGCTTCCAAGCGTCTGATTATAACCTGTGAAAGGCTGATCGCCAATGACGAGATACGTAGAGATCCGAGCTATACGGTTATCCCTTACTGGTGCGTTGATGCCGTATGTGAGGTCCCTTACGGCAGTTATCCCGGAAATATGTATGCGGAATATTTCTCTGATGAGGAGCATATAAGAGAATGGATGAAGACGGAAGAAGATCCGGTCGAATTCAAGAAATTCCTCGAAAAGAATATTTACAGTTGCAAGGATCACTTTGAATATATCGAGAAAAATGGCGGAATAAATAAATTGCTGAAACTCAGGGACAAAGAATTCATGTTTGTCAAAGCGAGAGATTAAAGGAGGATATCCGATATGGCTGACTATAACACCATGGAACTAATGATATGCACCGCTGCAAGAGAGTTGGAAGACGGGGCTTCTATTGTAGTTGGAACTGGAGCTCCCAATGCGGCGGCAATGCTTGCTCAGAAGGCCCACTCACCTAATCTGGTTATCCTTTTTGAGGCTGGCGGGGCGGCACCATTGATCCCTGAAATGCCCATATCCGTGGGAGATTCCAGAACGACCTGGAAGGCCTTGATGGCGAGCGGCATGTGTGAAATTATGGAAACATGCTGCCGCGGAATGATCGATTATACTTTCCTCGGCGGTGCACAGATCGATATGTATGGAAATCTGAATTCCACGAGAATCGGTCCTGACCATCAGAAACCGAAGGTTCGATTCCCAGGGAGTGGCGGTGCCAATGACCTGGCTTCATTTTGTTGGCGAATGCTCGTTATGACGCCACAGGATTCCAAGAGATTTGCCGAGAAATGTCAATTTGTTACTTCGCCTGGCTGGCTGACGGGCGGTGATTCGCGGGCAAAGTCAGGTCTGCCGCGCGGAGCCGGTCCATACAAGATCATTACCAATATGGCGGTGATGGACTTTGAACCTGAATCAAAGAGGATGCGGATTATAGCGGTCAACCCCGGTTACTCTGAAAAGGATGTTCAGGCTAATTGTGGGTTTGAACTTCTGAAGGCGAAGCAGATTGTGGAGAACAAGCCTCCGACGGCGAGAGAGCTATCAATCCTGAGGGATGAGATAGATCCTTATCGCTACGTTATTGGGAGATAGTTTTCTTTTAAGCATTAAAGCTCTCAGGGTAACATTCAATCCAGGTAGCAGAGGAGGATTATAATGGCGGATGAAATAAAAGAAGGTATGGCAGGAGACGACAATAACTTGAAGCATTGGGAGGAACAGGATGCTATCCTCATGAAACACCGTGAAGAGGCATACAACATCGGTGGTGAGGAGCAGCTCAAGCGCCTTGCCAAACAGGGTAAGAAACCGATGCGTGAACTCGTTTCGATGTTGATCGATCCGGGTACGGAGTTCTTTGAGCTCGGCCTCGATGCGGGCTACAACATCGGAAAGATAAAACTCTACGGCGGGGAAATCTATGAATCGGAGAAAAGAGGTCACATCCCCGGCGGTGGAATGGTTACCGGCGTAGGCGTTATTCATGGAAAGGATTGCATGATCTTTGCCAATGAAAACCGCTATGCGGCGGGAACCTATTTCCCGATCACTCTGAAGAAGCATATGAGGGCTCAGGCGATTGCTGAACGCCTCCGATTACCCTGCGTCTACCTTGCCGACTCAGGAGGGATCAACCTTCCCTTGCAGTTGGGCTGTTTCGCTGACGATGGGCACTTTGGCAGTATGTTCTACAATATGTGCCGCATGTCCGCCGCGGGAATAAAACAATACACGCTGTCCACCGGCGGAAACACGGCGGGCGGCGCCTATATCGTTTATCTCGCTTCCGAGTCAATCATGATAGAAAAGCTTGCCTTTGCATTCCTGGCCGGCCCCCCGATGGTGAAATCCGCGATCGGTGAGACCGTGTCCATGGAAGACCTGGGAGGCGCCTATGTCCATACCCAGCACTCCGGAGGCTGCGACCATTTCGTGAGATCACAGGCAGAGGGTGTCCAGAAGCTGCGGGACATAATTGAGTTTGAACCAAGCCAGTCGATTCATTGCGACCGTGTACAACCCCTGGAGCCAAAATATGGCTACAGGGACATGATGCGCTCCGCCCCCATGAATACCTATAACGCAATCAACATCAGGGACACCCTCAAGTGTCTTGCTGATGACAGCTATTTCCATGAATACAAACCGACATATGGCCTCAACCGCGGTGAAAGTGTTGTTGCCGGCAAGATGTGGCTGAAAGGTATGCCCGTGGGCGTCATTGCTTCCAACGGGACTGGCGTTATTTATATTGAAGCGGCAAGAAAGGCGACGGAATGGATGATCCGTTGCGGAAACTCGAAGCTGCCGGTTATCTTTCTCCAGGGATCTCCCGGCTACATGGTCGGCAAGGCCGAGGAATGGGGAGGCATCGGGAAATACGGATCCGACATGGTCCGTACGTGCAGTGTGCTGAACGTTCCGAAAATCCAGTACGTCATTGGTCCGGACCACGGGGCGGCAAACTATGGCATGTGCGGGAGGGCCTTCAGACCGGTCTTCTGTTATACAAACATGAGAGGCCGCACTACGGTTATGTCAGGCCGGACGGCGGGTTTCATCGTGGAGAGCGTCCGCAGGAAGAATATCGTCGACAAAGGACAAACGGTCAATGAGGAAGAAATGGCCAAGTTCCGCCAGATGATGATAGATCGTTATGATAACGAAGGGCATCCTTTCCTGACGGGTTCGCTCCTATTCCACGACGGTGTAATCACTTACAGCGAAGCGCGGGAAAAGCTAGGCAGGTCATTGGAACTTTGCTATCGCGTACCTATAGACAAGTCAGACTGGGGTGATCTGAAGGTTTAATCCCGGTTGAAGAGTGAAAGAAGGAGGAGTATTCCTATGGCAGATATACTTTTAAAAGAAAGGACTGATGAAGGCATCCTTATTCTGACGCTGAATCGTCCTGAGGCTATGAACTGTTTTAACTTTGATCTATTGGCTGTACTGGCCGACACGGTAAGGGAAGCAAATTTTGACATGGGTCTTCGCTGTATCATCATTACCGGCGCCAAGGCGGGTGACGATCCCAAGAAGTGGTCCTTCTCCACGGGCGCAGACCTGAAGGAAAGAAGGACGCTGTCAGACGACCAGGTCCGCCGCTTCATCTTCACGATACGCAACACTTTCACGGCCGTAGAGCAGGTCCGTGTCCCCGTGATTGCCGCCATAAACGGATTTGCTTTTGGCGGCGGTACGGAACTTGCCCTTGCCTCTGACATCCGTATCTGCTCGTCCAATGTCCTCATGGGACTAACGGAAACCTCTCTGGCGATTATCCCCGGCGCCGGCGGAACCCAAAGACTGACCAGGATTGTTGGTGTGGCAAAGGCGAAGGAACTGGTCTTCACGGCGAGAAGAATAAATGCGGAGACGGCTTTACAGATCGGTCTTGTCAGCAGGGTTGTGGAACCTGATAAGCTCATGGAAGCCGCGCTCGAACTGGCAAGGGAGATAGCCAAGAACGGCCCCATCGGCGTTGCCCAGGCTAAGTTCGCCATTAACTACGGTTCCGAAGCGAGCCTCGGGGTGGCGCTCCCGCTTGAATCCAAGGCTTATGAGGTTACCATCCCGACGAAGGATCGACTGGAGGCGCTGGCTGCCTTTGCAGAGAAACGTAAACCCGTATTCAAGGGGGAATAACACTTTTTCACCCGGCGATACGTTGAACTTAATAAATAATAAAATTGAGGAGGTCATTGCTGTTCTATGACGGAATATGATTATTGGAAAATTTTTCCCAAAATGCCAAAGAAGGTAACCATCGGAGACATAACCGTGCGCGATGGTTTTCAGCACGAAGAAAAATTCATATCCACTAACGCCAAAATTTTCTATGCCCAGGAGATGATTCTGGCGGGTGCAAAGGAGATTGAGGTTACGAACCTGGGAAACCCGGCAGGCATTCCTCAGTTCAGGGATGCAGAGCAGGTCCTTACAGCCCTCAGGGGTGATGCGTTCAAGAAACGTTGCGAGAGGGCGGGGGTCAAATACGATGAGCTTGTCATGACTGCTGTAACGATCCGCGAACCCGCTGTCGACACGGCCATCGAGCTCAGGAAAAAAGGGATAGGTCCGGACCGCATTCTGATGATGGTCTCCACCGATCCGGAACACCATTTTGCCAACTCCGGAACGACGCTGACCCAGTACTGGAAAGAGGCAGAGCGCTGTATCAAGAAAGCCGCCGACCATGGCATGAAGATGTGCGGCACGGTGAGCACCATTTGGGGGAGTCCCATTACGGGCGCCACGAAGCTGGAGGATGCCGTGGAGTTTACAAAGCGCTTCTTATCCATCGGCGCCCATGACATCGAGCATGCCGACCATGACGGCTCGGCGTCCGCGGCTCAGGTCTACCGTTATTTCTCCATGGTGCTCGACGCCATGCCGAATCCTGACGCTCATCTGTGCCATCTCCATGAGACGAAGCGTGTCGCTTCCGCCTCGATCCTTGCGGCCCTTCAGGCCGGGATCACCCGCTTTGAGGGAACCCTGGGCGGTCTGGGCGGACAGCCGGCAAATTTCCTCGATGACTGTCCCGTAAGAGGAACGGGCGATTACTATTACGATCCCAGGTTTGTGGGTCTCATTACCATGGAGGATCTCCTGGTCATGATCGACGAGTTGGGTATCGAGCACGGGTACAATGTTGACAGTGTCCTCTCGCTGGGAAGGAAGATGGAAAAGACGATCGGACGGAGGCTCCGTTCCGAGGCCGTCATCAATGGCCGGACATTGAAAGAAGGGCATCCGGAACACGCCCGTCCCGGTCTTGCCAAACTCATCCAGAAAGTGGGTGAAAAACCCGGCCAGCTGGTGCCACCCGAATGGTCCCCCAAGGCCGTTCTCGGTGAAAAATGGGGCCCCGCGGCCTGGAAGAAATAGTATCATGATACCTGATGCAGGGGGAGAATCCTTTCCCCCCCTGTTTCTTTTTACATGCCGAACAAGCCTATGCAAAGCCGCCTCCCGCGAAGAATTGAAATCCACGAAGTCGTCCTTAGAGACGGCATCCAAAACGAGAAGAAGCTCGTATCCACCAATCAGAAACTCAAGCTCATCGATGCATTGACCGATTGCGGAGTACGGCGCATCGAGGCGTCATCCTTCGTCAATCCGCGACTGGTCCCGCAGATGGCAGATGCAGAGAAACTCTGGAGCATGGTCAGGCGCAAGAAAGGTGTCGTCTATGCGGCCCTTGTATTAAACGAGAAGGGCCTGGAGAGAGCCGTGCGGTGCGGAGTGCAGCAGGTAGGCGTTTATGTGTCCGCAAGTGAAACGCACAGCAGGAAAAACAGCAATGCGTCCACTGCGGAGGCGATGAGGGAAGCCGGGCTACTCGTGGGGAAGGCGCACGGTGCGGGCATGGAAGTGAGGGCGGGAGTGATGAACGCCTTCGGCTGTGCCTACGAGGGAAATGTTCCTCAAGCCAAAGTTATAAAGCTGGTGAAGGATCTCCTGAAAAAAGAACCGGACGAAATATGTCTTGCCGATACGTCAGGCATGGCTAACCCCTCACAAGTGAGAAGGCTCGTGCAGCATGTGCGGGAAATTGCAGGGGCCGTGCCGCTTTCCCTTCATCTTCACAATACGCGTGGTCTGGGGCTTACTAATGTCTGGGCGGCAATCAACGAGGGGGTCTCCATCTTCGATACGTCTCTCGGAGGGCTGGGGGGATGCCCTTTCATTATTGGCGCCAGGGGAAACATCGCCACGGAAGACACCGTCAATATGCTCCATGCGACGGGTTTGAAAACGGGTATTAATCTGGACATGCTCATCGAAGCGAGCTTGCATCTCGAACGTTACATGGGGCAGACATTCCCTGCCATGGTATCCCACCTTGCACGCATAGATCATTAGCTGGTGCTGAAAGAACCTTGAAATACTGAACTTCGCCTTTGGAACGGATCAACTGTAGAATTCTTCCCTTCTATCCAGAAGGGCATGGTTGTATGGATTCAGATTCTTGTTCCGTGCCAAATCAATGTCTATTTCGGCTATACCGATTTCTTCGGTTTCAGCGCCTGCCTGGTACATAATTCTTGCATCCGGTCCTGTTATCTGGCTTCTGCCCGTATAGCGGCAACTTTTTCCGTTTCTATTCTCCTCGCCTGTCCTGTTGGCCGTCACAGCGAAAACACGGTTTTCCAGGCATCTAGTTTTCATCGCATCCTGACAGAAAGGGAGAACCAGGTTTGCACTATGGCAGATTAAATCGGCTCCGTTGAGTGCCAGGGTGCGCATGGATTCAGGGAAGAACCAGTCAAAACAGATCATCACCCCGATCTTGCATATCCCGATATCAAAGACATTAAGCCCAAGGTCGCCAGGCTGAAACCAGAGTTTTTCTTCGTTAAACAGATGAATCTTCCTTGTTTATTCCAGTAA
>PLMX01000067.1 GCA_003142635.1 Syntrophaceae bacterium
GACCCACCTTTTGAACGTTACCACTCCATTAAGTATGACGGTATTTAGAGGGCACTTATGATATCTTAGTTGAAAAAAAATAATAATAAAACAGAAAAAATATATCAACGACTCTCATGGGGCGAAATGCGAAACTGACCCACTACCCGGCGGCAGGATATCGGTCTCTGCCCGGAACGGCGAGCAACATGTTACCGTAAATATTACTGATACGGGGATCGGTATTCCCCAGGACATCCCCTTTATCTTTGAGCCGTTCTTCAGAGCGGGGGGAAAGGAAGAACGCCACAGAGGCTCTGGCCCCGGATTGACTTTATGTAAGAAGATCATGGATTCCCACGGCGGGGAAATAGGCGCCACATCGAAGGAAGGTGAAGGCACAACCAATTATGTTAAAATT
Source organism: Syntrophaceae bacterium (assembly GCA_003142635.1). Taxonomy (GTDB): domain Bacteria; phylum Desulfobacterota; class Syntrophia; order Syntrophales; family UBA2185; genus Fen-1135. The sequence goes on from PLMX01000067.1 coordinate 401, forward strand.
TCCCGTGCCCCATCCTGGGGCGCAGAAACTTCCTGAGGCTCTATCATGAAGCGCCTCGAGAAGTTCTCTTATTTCTAAAGAGCATTATGGAACTAACAACATGCCCACAAAATACGACGANNGACAATACGAGACCCTGGCTCAGCGAGAAAAAAACCATTTAGTAAAGCAATCCGTCATACATCCCCGATCCCAAAGGGAGATTTGGTCAAAAAATTCCTCCAGGGCTCAGAAAATAGTTGACATAACGAATAAAATTCTGGTAGAGAGAACCCCTCTATTGATAGGGGGTCTTTCGAAAACCGGATAAATCTGGCGTACGAGATGCTCTATTTCTCGACCTTAATCTGGTTATTCTACTGCCCGCTTTACCTTGTTGCGAAACCATTACTTGCTTTAAGAAATAAACAAGAAGCTCACAGAATGAAGAAATATGTCCATCTTTCCCCGGGATTGCGATGAATGCGGCCAGCCTGAGGAGAGCTTTACGTTTTGCAAGAGCAGGTGCATGCTGCAGAGTTGTCCTGAATGCAGTTTTCTATTACAACTATATGGGACTGGTTGCGGAAATATCCGCGTCTATTATCTATGCCGTCAATGTTATGAGAGACGCGTTGAGCGGGGCTTTGTGGAGCCCTAGGAAGGAGGTATGAGCTACTTTCTGTTAATTGTTGGCATTACTAACTCTATTTTATTATTTAATAACAAAAGGAGGATTACATGGCAGTTATCGACAAAAGGATGACGCTCAAAGAAGCGGTATCGAAGTTCATCAAAGACGGCGATACGGTTTACTATGGGGGCTTCCAGATCATGGTCCCCATGGCCCTGACTCATGAAATCATCAGACAGAAGAAGAAAAACCTGACCACGATCGAATCCTCAACGGACGTGGGCGGCTTGGACATCATGGTCGGCGCCGGCTGTGTTAAGGAAATCCACACCGCTTGGATCATGAACTGGTATGTGAAGGCGCCCTATGCCATCCGTCGCGCCTTCAACGAAGGCAAGCTCAAGAGGTATGACATCTCCAACTTCGGCGCCACCTCCGCCATGATGGCAGGTTTTATGGGCATTCCCTTCATGCCTATCCTGGGGAATATCGGCACGGATATGCAAAAACACAACACTGCCGATCTCAGGATAATTGAAGATCCCTTCACCGGCAAGAAGGTAAATGTTGTGCGCGCCTGGCGTGCCGATGTGGGAATCATCCACGCACAGAAGGCCGACCGCCTCGGCAATGTGATATCCTATGGAACACGCGGCGTCACCGACGAATTCGGCGCCAACGGAACAAAACGGGGCGTGATCGTCACGGCCGAGGAAATCGTGGAGCCGGAGGTAACAAGAACCGATCCGGACCGCGTGATTGTCCCCTACTTCAAAACCCTGGCCGTTGTCCACTGTCCGTATGGCGCCCATCCCTCGGCCTGCCGCGGCTACTACGGCCTGGACATCCGCTTCAGCCAGTATCAGGGCAGATATGAAAGGTATGCGGATCTCCTGCCCGCCTTCCTGGATGAGTGGGTATACGGTTGCAAGGACCATGCTGCCTACATCGAAAAATATAAATCAAAATTCGGCCAGGCGGGTCTGGACCGGCTGAAACCAAAGCTTGGCTATACGCCGAGCCCAAAACTGGGTATCGATTACGGTTACCATGATCCGGCATGCTGGAAAGGTGTGCCCATGTACACGGATGACCGGCTGAAGGCTTACGAAGAAGCGCTCGCCGCGAAGAAAGGGGGTAAGTAATTATGGCTGATTACAAACTGACAGAACTTATGGTAGTACGCTGTGCGAAGGAAATTAAGGACGAAGAGGTTGTCTTCGTCGGAGTGGGACTGCCAATTATGGTGGCCGCATTTGCCTTTGCTACTCACGCCCCCAACATGATTATGTTAACCGAGGGTGGCGCCATTCGGGCGACAGCCCCTGAAGCCCTTGCAATTACTGTAGATGACCCGGCTGCTTTTGCCGGGGGCGATGCAACATCCGGCATGCTCGCCACGATGGCGGCCCTGCAGCGCGGCGAGGTTGACGTTGCCTTCATCGGTGGCGCCCAGATCGACAAGTACGGCAACATCAACTCGACGGGAGCGGGCGACTGGACCAAGAAGGAAAGCTTCACCTACTTTGCCGGAAGCGGCGGCGCCAATGACATGGCAACCTCGGGGAAACGTGTTCTTGCGATTATGCCCCAGGATAGAAAGAAGTTCGTCGAAAAATGTGAATACATTACCACTCCCGGCTACCTCGGCGGCCCGGGAGAACGTGAGAAACTCGGCATGATCGGTGGAGGACCGGACTGTGTGGTGAGCACCATGGGCGTCTACCGGTTCGATGAAAAGTCCAAGGAGATGTACCTGGCAGAGTACTTCCCCGGCCAGTCCGTGGATAAGATCAAGGCCGCCTGCGCATGGGATCTCAAGGTTTCGCCGAATGTTAAAGAGACCATTGCGCCCACCGCGGAAGAGGTTAAGGTCCTCAGAACCCTTGACCCGACCGGTTTCTACCTCGGATAGTTATAAAGAAAAATAAACCATACGCTAACTGAGAGAGCGGTGTTTCTTCTTGCACCGCTCTCTTTTGGGAAGATTTACCTGATAAGAATCTGGTTGAGGTCCTCACAAAGAGGCCATTTCAGCATCGGCAATTATTCCCTCTCATTAAAAAGCGTACCGGCGGCTTGCGCGCGTTGCGGGAAATGTGTGCGCAAAACGCGAGAAGAATGGATTGGACTGCAACAAACGGTCTCTATACTCGTGACTCACGATGCCGGCCACGTATCGTCGAATATCCTGCAGGTGGTATGATGCAAGAAAAGATCATAGCGGGAAACTTGCAAAATGACAGCCGAAATAAAATGGAGGAAAGATACCTCAAGTATCGGCACTATTATGCAGTGATTGACATTTCCGGCTTTGGTGGTTACGGAAAAGCCGTGTATGCCCCTCTTTTACCGGCGTTTGATCAGTGGTTTGAGATGAAAGCATTGGTCGATATTGCCCCCAATATCACCTTTCTGGAAGACAGGGCATATCTTGTCGATCATCCGGATTACAGAAAGGAAAGGGGAAGTGCGATCAGCTATCATATAAAAGTGATGGCCCTCAGCATGATCGGCCTCATTATAAATCACAACAGTGATGTGATCTCGAGGCAACTCCTCGAGGCCATAGTCATTGATGTTTCCAGGAATACCAAAGCGTACGATTATTCCGACTGCGTGTGTTTTTCGATCACCGTCAGAATGTTCATAGATATGTTAAAGGAAAAATTTTCTCATTTCGGAAGTCCGGTGACGGATCTCGCATTTTGTGATTTTGCCAACGAAGAAACATTGACGCCAAAACCACAGCCAGTCATCAGCGTCCTTTAGAGGAAAGGGAATCGGGACGTCACAATCTCCCCGTCATAAAATCTCTCGCCTTCTGTCAAGAAAACAAATTATAAACAGCAACCTTCCAGACAGGTTCCTTGACGATAGGAAAGCAAAAATGCTAAATTTGCTTAGGGAGGGCCAGGTATGTATTTGCACCAAGTTGAGGTCGGTCATATGGCCGTATTCGCCTATATTGTTGGCGACCAGGAAAGAGGCGAAGGCCTGGTAATAGATCCGGCGGGAGCTGTGGACGGCATCATCAAAACAGCGAAAGAGAACGGCATCGGGATCAAATACATCGTTAATACACACGGGCATGTGGATCATATGACAGGGAATGCGGAGATGAAAACCAAGACGGGCGCGCAGATTATGGTCCACAAGAATGATGCGGAACTGCTCATGTTCATGCCGTCTGCTGTCTTTAGACTGCACGGTGCCGAGAAATCACCATATCCGGATATCATTGTGAATGACGGCGATGACATTAGAGTGGGGGACATTTCACTAAAGGTCATCCATACCCCGGGACATACCCTTGGCGGCATATCTCTATATACAGAAGGATATGTCTTCACCGGAGACACCCTGTTTGTAGAGGCCGTGGGGAGAACCGATTTTCCGGGAGGATCATGGCCTGTTCTGCGCCATTCAATAATGGAAAAGCTTTTCATACTGCCGGATGATACCAAAGTGATGCCCGGCCATAACTACGGAAGGACGTCATCGTCCACCATAGGGCACGAGAAGGCGCACAATCCATACCTGAGATAGAAGCCACCAATCTCACGATGAATAGGCCATAAGCTCAAAGATGTTAAAGCCGTGCGAGGAAAACTCGTAACAGGAGTGAAAATATCATTCGTGAGAATATCTGTTTTTCATTGAGGGCGTAATATCACCGGCTGCCCGTGAATAAATGGGGCGGGCATCCTTCCGGTGCCCACTGGGCAATGAGCCCTGCGTCTAATTGAACGTCTGCTTCATCTCCCAAGAGAGTAATCCTATCTGCCAGGTGATTCAGATAATCAACGAATGATCTTCTTTCGGAAGCCGCCTTCTCATACTTCTTGCGCGCCAATTTCACAGGGATGTCGATCGCGTGAAGCCAGTTAATCAGCTGAGCGCGTCCTATAACGATCCCATGTCTGTCTTTCAGATATCTTCTGACCAGGGGATTGTCCCAGCGTAACTGCACGTACCCTTGATCCATCGGAGACTGAATTAACGTCTTCTTCAGATCTGCTGAAATGTCAGCCGTCAGCTTGCAAGGGCGGCCGAGATGCTGATCCTCGAGCCCTTTAATGCCTTCTGTGTTTATCCGTTTTACAAGATTATAGATTCCCTGCCGTGACATCTTGCGCCGCCTGCTTAGGTGATCTATAGGCACTTTGTCAATGACCCCCTGCAAGATAGCTATCCGCAATCCCACGCGACCAGGGCGTTGTCGCGACAAATATTCATCCAAAGAAGCATGCGTAATTTCAGGATGTGTAATCATAAGTTTAGATGTTCCCATTTCTGCTACTCCCTCTCATCTGAATTCTCAGGCATTGTTCCTTAACATGATCGTCTTCCATATTTAATTTCTTTAGCAATACTGATGCCATATATTTTTTGTTAAGTGATTTTAACGATATATAAAATTTAAGAAACGTTCTTGTCACTGTTTACGGGGTATATTACCCCCACTGGGGGTCATATACCCCGCCGGAAAAAGTATCGAAATGCTCAAGATGAGGGAAGCTCGGTACATAGTTATACAGAGGGTGCGTGGGAATATGCATGATGATGAATGAACTCCTTGACAAGAAAGGCCGATTTTGTTTGACTGCAAAACAGGTGATGGAGTTCACCTCCTAACAAACCGCCCGCAAGGCTGATAACTCCTACCAGTGGATTTCTGGAGGAGTTTTTTTATGCCAGAGAGAATGAACGACGGTTTAAATGCCCCCATCCAGGATATTTCACAGCAATTGCTGAAAAACGTTCTTGAGTTCTGCGCCAGATTCTCCATTGTTTCTCTGAAACGACAAATAGAGGCCTGCGAAAAGCTGCTTATCCAGAGCCCACCAATTGATGTGGCTATCCTCGGCCAGTTTAAGGCGGGGAAAAGTTCCTTCATCAATAGTCTTATCGGCAAATCCGTTCTCCCCGTCGGCGTCATACCGGTTACTACGGTCATTACACGCCTTCAATATGGGGAAAGGGAACAGGCAATTGTCAGGTATTTTGACGGCAGTGCATCGGAGATCGGCATTAATGATATCGAAAATTTTACCTCGGAAGCCGAAAATCCATCCAATAAAAAAAACGTAGAAATGGTAGATGTCGAACTCCCATCTCTTAAGAATTATGCCGGTCTGCGGTTGGTGGATACCCCCGGCCTGGGAAGTGTGTTCAAATATCATGTGGAAACCTCTGAAAATTGGCTTCCCCAGGTGGGGACTGCATTACTTGCCATCAGTTCCGATCGCCCCCTTTCTGAAAATGATGTCCAATTGATTCGGGAGTTGATACAGCACACGCCGAATATTGTGCTTCTCTTGACAAAAACCGATCTTCTCTCCCCGGAACAGCAGAACGAGGTCATAGAATTTTTTAAGCGAACGATTCAGCGTGAATTAAACCGGCGGTTACCGATCTATGCATACTCGACCCTTGTGAAAACAAAACAATGCAGGGAACGATTGGAAGAAGGCCTTCTCTTTAAATTGTCACTAAATCGTGATTTCGAGTTTAGGAAAATCCTGCAATACAAGATGCAGTCCCTGATTAAAGGCTGTCTCAGTTATCTCGATATCGCCCTGAAGACATCTTTGCAGGCAGACCTCGACCGTGAGAAGCTGCATAAACAAATCTTCGATGAAAAGGTCAATTTCGACCTTGTCCGTGAGGAACTAACCATCATTGCCCGCGAGAACCAGAGACAAACTCGAACCCTCATTGTGAATTACCTTGATAATTTTCAGAGGCCTCTTGGGAAGAAACTTTCTCTCGATTTGGAAAAGGAGCTTTCCTCGTGGAAAGTGAATCTCTGGAAACTTACGCGCAGATATGAAGAATGGCTTGCAGACCGCATGACGGAAGAGATGAAGCATATTTCCAAAATAGAGCACAGACATTTCTATGGCACTCTCAACAAGGCCCACGCAAGTTTATCCAGATCAATCGAATCCTTCCGGAATCTTCTCGATAAAAATATCGAAAAGGTTCTTGGTGTGAGACTGGCTCCCGCAGACTGGAAAATTGAGGTGTCGGAACCGGATCATCCGGACATCAAGACGATCAGGTCCTTTGACTTCCATTTCGACCTAATCTGGTTTCTCATTCCCATGTTCATATTCAGAGGTCTCTTTGAGAAGCATTTTATTGGTGAGATTCCCCGTGAAGTGCAGGCCAACCTGTCCCGTCTTGCCGCCCAGTGGGAGGACCGCATCAACAGGGCTATTGAAGAAATGCGGAAGCAGGCGATTAACTATGTAAAAGAGGAACTCTCCACCATAGACGCATTGTTATCGAGGACCCATGGTCAAACGGATGAGATTAAAGAGACCATCAAGAAACTCCAAGAAGGATTGCAGAGCTTGGTAGCTTAACCTTACGCAATAGATTATTTAAAGTTTAGCCGGAACAATCTCGTGCTGTAATATTTGAGAATCCATGGAAAAGGGGAAGGTAGATGGAAAAGGAGAAAGGTTGCGTATTCTGCGACATCGCAGCGGGTAAGGCCGAGGCATATAAGATTTATGAAGATGAGCTTTCCGTGTGCATACTGGATATCCATCCTTACACAAAGGGTCACTGCCTGGTAGTTTCAAAGCGCCATGTCCAATGGTGGCATGAGCTTACCGATGAAGAGAATGCAAGCCTTTTTAATGTGGCGAAGATCGTCGCCAACCGGATGATGGACAAATTCCATCCTGACTTCATCTTTCTCTATGCCCGGGGCAGAAGGATTCCCCACACCCATGTCTTCTTGATTCCGACTTACAGCGGCGATGTGCTCGACCGCTTCTTCAACGCCCTCGAAAATTTCCAGGAATCACCGCAGGAACTGGCGAGGCTCAGGGAACCTGTGGCGATGGCCGAGGCCGCAAAGATATTGGGAGAGGGTTAGAAAGAACGTGGAGGATTTTTTTATTTTCACTTCGGAATATCTTTTTCTCTCAACAGCAGTAAATTACAAGGGGCATGGTCAATCACGAAGCGGGCAGTGTGTCCTACGGAAGCCGGTCCCATATGGGGACGGCCAGCCACGCCTTCCCAACCAAAACAATGATAATTTCCCAATTATCGTTTAAAAGACAATGTGTTATATGGAAGACATGAAGTATTAACGATGGATGTTATGGTGCAAAATGTGCGTTGTTCATGGTATTAGATAAGATACATATAAACATTGTTGGATGATAAGAAAAATAAAGAGTTACACGTCTAAGCCAATTGATAGTTTCGCCTTCCGGCTCAAGAACTACACCTATCGTCCTATTCGTCTATGCCTTGAAGACGGGCAAGACTTAGCCGCGACAATCCTCCTGTGTTGCGCAATTGACTTGCTCGCGAAATTCAGCTCTGGCAACTCGAAGAGCTCGGGAAATCGCCTAAAGTACATTGCCTTCCTGAAGCAGTATTTCTCGTCGGCATATGGTCCGGATACCTTTTATGAGTTTGTACGGTGCGGGCTTGTTCATAGCTATTCGATGGAAGACCAATACACAACCCTTTGCCGCGACGAACCGTGGGCGCGTCAGGTTCACCTTTGCAAAGATACAAAAACGGGTGAGACAGTAATAAACCCTTTCCAAATCCTCGCGGACCTTCAAGCGGCGGTGCGGAACTACGTCGGAGATGTCAAAACCAGTGAAGTCAAGGCCGAGGCGTTTCTCGCTGTACACAAGGTAATTCCGTTGCGGCAGCAGGTTTCGAGATGGAAGGAACTCGAATACCTTGCGGTCGATAAATGAAAATCATCCAACAACTTGATAGACCCGACTCCTTGCAGTCGCGGCTCATCATGGCGTTATCCGCAAAAAGCTTGACATGTATGCATGGATTATGCATACTCGTACATACATATTATCTCTTAAGGGGTGACAATATGAGAACAACCTTAAACATAGAAGACCAATTGGTTAATAAAGCATCCAAGCTTACGGGAATTACAGAGAAAACCATGCTGGTCAAGCTCGGTTTGGAGGCATTGATCGCCAGAGAAAGCAGTAAAAGACTTGCTAAATTGGGCGGCACGGAGAAAGGGTTGAAAGCAATACCGCGAAGGAGGGTTTCAGTTTAAAAATGCTCCTCGCAGATACATCCGTCTGGGTCTCTCATTTTCGAGAAGGGAACGCCCAGCTTGCAAGTCTACTCAATAACGGGGAGGTGGTATGCCATCCACTTGTAGTTGGTGAGCTTGCATGCGGAAATCTAAAGAACCGGAATCAAATACTTTCACTTCTTAAATCCCTTCCCATGAGCATCAAAGCAGAACACGAAGAAGTGTTGGAATTCATAGAAATGAAGCAGTTGATGGGGAAAGGGCTTGGCTATGTAGATATCCATCTCATCGCATCTGCCATGCTGACGAGAATATCAATCTGGACGCATGATAAGAAACTGGAGCAGGTTGCGAGTGCACTTCACATAAGTCACAAATAGAAAATCGGATAACGTGACAATCCAGCCGACTCTGAAGAATGGCGAGCATCAGACAGAGATGTAACCATCAGGGGCGAGACTCGTCGCCAGCATCACCATGTTTATATCAAGATGCCCCGTCCACCCTGCGGCCTGTCTGTTCTTGTCGTCAAGCCAATACGCCTCGATCATGCTGCTGAGCGGTGCGTAGCGCATCAGGTCTTTCATCTGTGAGTGCAGACGGGGGTTTGCGCTGAAGCGCGGAGACTGCTTGATCAGCTCCGCCAGTCTCTCTATTGCGTGCAGCCCGATGGACAAACCGAGCTCCCGAAATGCGAGGCGGTGATCTGCGGAGAGTTTTAATTGATTCCTTCTTTCAAACAATCGCAAGCCCGTGATGGAGGAATCGAGGAGGTCATTCAAAAGTTCTTCCTGCTCAGAATCCGTGTCAGTCATCAACTGGGCCAGTTTGTACGCCGTGCTCAGGAGTTCGCCCATGCCGAGGGGATCATCTGTCGCCCAGTTCTTTCCCTCGCAGATAGCGGCCATGTCTTTGATTTCTCTGCTGAGGTCGAGCTCTTTCGATTTCTTGGAACCTTCCACCGCTGCATGGATCTCCAGGTAGGTGACGAGTCCGTCAAGTGGATCGTGATGCCCCATCGAAGACACGAGAGGATAGGATAGGTCGATGCTCATCTTCCAGTACATGCGTTTCTGTCCACCCGCCAGCGGAAGATAGGTAAACCTGGCATGCACCGCTTTCGCAAGCTCAATCGCCCATCTCGCGTAAATGGAATCCCCCGTAACCCGGCTTACGCGAGCGAGGGCGTGCATCCACTTCGTCAGGTAATGGTAGTATTGTCCGTCGCGGTCCCACTCCAACTGTTCGTCGTAAGGTTCGTCGCGTCCCCGCTCGTTCATTTCCTTGCCGATTCTCAACCCGCCGCTCGTGGGGTGCAGTTTTCCCTCTTCCTCGGAAAGCCCGCTGATCCAGCCTATCCACGGGTCTTCTTCACGGCGCCGTCCGAGGATGTTGTGAACCTGATCGACAAGACGCAGGGCGAGGTCTTTATAGCGCTCGTCACTCGTCTGCTTGTACAGGGTGAGGAAATTGCAGACCGCAAACGCGTCCGTCCATAAGTAGCGGCGCGGTTCTTCCTTCGACGATGACAGGCCCGTCAAACGGGCAAAGTCCATCATGATCTTCCGGGCTGTAGGTTTCGAGGTTTCCTTTTCCATATTTTCCTAAACGCGCTTTCTGCGAAATGTTATCCCAAACGTGGAGGCTGTGTCACAAATCCCTTTTTGTCATTAAATTCTTCTGTATCACACCTACTATAATATGCGTGCAGATACGTGGTGTGTCAATGGAAAAGAAGGTGATTCAAATGGCAGGCATGTTTAATTCCTATGGGAATAATAAGCGTAGGAGATGGAAAGAAACGTGGCCGTTTTTTCCCATTTTTTATGCTATAATATAAAAGAGTCCGTAGTAACTTGTCGTGGATAGAACTATGGGATAGTCTAAATATAATGATATGAAGATTAGAGATGTGATAAAGATTATTGAAGGGGATGGCTGGTTTCAAGTGTATCAAAAAGGAAGCCATCGGCAGTATAAGCATCCCAGGAAGAAGGGTCGTGTAACGATTGCGGGACATCCTGGTGATGATTTAGCTCCAGGAACTTTAAATAGTGTATTCAAACAGGCCGGGATAAAGAAAACTGCGAGAAAATAGAGAGGGTACAGTATGCTAAGATATTTAATAGTGATTGAAAAAGCCAATGGAAATTATTCTGCATATTCCCCTGATCTTCCCGGTTGTGTAGCAACGGGAAAAACAAAAGATCAAGCTGTGAAAAATATGCATGAAGCAATTGAATTGCATATCCAAGGTTTAAAGGAAGATCACTTACCTATTCCAAAAGCACACGCCGTTGCAGAATACATTGCAATCACAGGCTAACAAATCACTCGTGCGGCGCGCCTATAGCGCCGGCACAGTTCATCCGTTAATCCTCACAGGAGTAATCGCAACGTGCAAGAGATTTTTGACGCAATTGACCAGTATGCCGATGCCTATGGAAGACTTGAGCAGCTTCAACGCATGCGTCCCGAAGATATTCCAATTGGTGATCAAAAGACAGGTGTCATTGCGGAATTCTTCGCTCGCATTTATGCGAAACATCGGTTTCCGAATGCGGCATTCGAGTTTGGTACCGCTAGCGAACACGCATGGGATATCAAAGTTATTCAGGCTGGCCAGCCAGAAATCAAATTGCAGGTTAAATCTGTTTCCGCACATTCCCAAACGAGCCGCGTGTCTCCCATCCACCCAGGATGGAATCAGCTGTGGCTCATGCGATTAGACGAGCATCTTCGCCCGCACGTGCTCTGGGTAGTCGAAGCACAGTCGGTGGCATGGTCAAGGGAATTGCTTAAGAACCGTACTATGCCAAAGCTCGGGAAACCCCAATCTGGTTCTGCCGAATTGAGAGATGGTCAGAATGAAACTGATCTTTTTCTCTCAGCGCTAGTATCGGTTAACCCATCATTCCACCGGTCTCGCAAAAAGCTACGCAGGCCGGTGAACTAAAATGTTAAGCCGCAAATCGAGAGGCTATGACAAGGGTTCCGTTTCCAAATGTGCCAATCGGCGAATTCACAGTCACACCGCCGTGTAGCTCTTCTTGTCCGAATAGGCCATGCACCACTTCCTTCTAAGCTATCCAGTTTAATTCACCCGACCACGGTGGAAGGAGAAAACCGTCTCCTTTTCCCAGAAATGTTTTTATCAACTGCCAGCCCTATTATTTCCACGAAATGAATTCCTGCTGCCCTTCCTGAAATATCGATTTGACCTATGACACTCACCGCTGCTTTTAAGAGGCATTGTTTTTTAAATGTTTGGTCAAAAAGCTATTAAGCTGGTTAATAAAAGCCTGGCATTCCTTTTTACCAAATACCGATGGACCGCCGGTCATCATGCCGCTGTCTCTTAGCCCAGTCATTAGGTTACGCATAGCCAGTTTGTCCTTGATGTTGCCCTCCGTATATAGATTGCCTCTCGGGTTGAGCGCAAAGGCACCCTTGGCAACCACCCGGTCTGCAAGCGGGATGTCGGCAGTAATCACCAGGTCGCCCTTCTGTGCCAGTTCAACGATCCGATCATCGGCAAGATCAGGCCCGTCAGGGACTATAATGCTTGAAATGATAACTGAGGGCTCATAATTCACCCTCTTGTTCGCCACAAAAACCAAGGGCACATGCAAGCGTATAGCGGTTCTGATCAGTAGATCTTTGGCCGCATTCGGAAATCCGTCCGCATCGACATATATTTGCATTCGTAATCTTTTCCGTAAATAGGATAGATCGGCTCACGCATCCAAAATCTCTTTGACTCGGCCTATTACGCCGTCTTGCAGGCGCACCTTGATGCCATGCGGGTGACTGGCCGATTTTGTGAGAATATCCTTGACGATGCCTTCAGACAGTTCACCACTGAACTGGTCCTGCTTCTGGACGACCTTCACACGCGCGCCGGGTTTAACGTTTGATCGGTTATTTCCATTCATAGTACTAAGGGTGAAACCGAGATTGTCAAGCTTTCCAATCTTCAAATTTATTTTCAACTTTTGTTAATTCTTCTAATTTTTCAACTTTTTCGTTTAGAGTAAAAACTAATTTCTCCAGAACGACTATTCTATTATGAAGTTCCCTAATTTCTTTCTCTTTTGTGTTAGTCACTTTTCCGTCCATAGATAGCCCCCATGTTCAGTCTAATATTTGAGGAGTTGATAATAGTCGTTATATCCCTTTTTATCTGTTTATAGCTACCATTAGCATCCATATGAAAATTGGCAGGAATATAACCGCACTGATTCGTCCTATCATCGGAACCCCTCGTCATTCAGTTAGAAGAATATCAAGCTTCCTTTCATTCTCTTCCAGAATCATCATTATTTCTTTTCGTGCAGCCATCATTTCATCGAAACTGAACGCCCCTGATGTTACCGCACTGGCACACAGTATTGCATCTTCGTGGTGCTGTAATCCAACCTGCAAGTATCTTCGGTACGCCACAATAGAATCCGCTAATTTCTTGGGGTTTAAAATGAAACGCTCTCTCAATCTTAAAAACTTCCCATACACTTCTTCTTCATGGGCTTTTGCTGCCTTTGCCGCATTGAGATGTTCCATTATGTCATTTTCACGGCACTGCGTCCTGACAGCCTTGTCACCAGACTGCCATTTTTCCCAAGTCTCAACCCATGTACCTACATCTCTTTCAAGAGCCTCCAGCAATCTATTATACATTTGTTCAATCTCCCGAAAAGTCTTGGACAAAGATAATGGACGGTATAGATATAGGCAGAGCTTGAGGAGAAGATAGACTAATATTCCGCCAATAACGATGAATAATAATGTCTTCACCATGACCTCCCTATTAAATCGGGTTTATCATTGTGGTCGGGAAACTGACCCTTCTTATTTGAGGGTTTGATAATAAACTTGCGTCTCGCATCTTCATGTCTTCTTTATTTCTTTGAGTCGAGTAGACCGGTCTCTCCCGACTGAATGTCATAAACACAAAACCCCGGTCTCGTATTGAGAAACGGGGTTTCGGTAATCAGTCCACGGCACCCTCGCGCAATGTTCAAGGGTTTATGAATCTTAGACTCTGACGTTATATATACTGCTTTTAATTATCATGATTCCCACTTGAAATCTACAATGAAAATCAAAGATGACAGTTTGTGGACGTCAGGAAGGAATCAATCCCAATTATAATTTTCCAAGAAGTTGAAAAGAAATTGTCACAAACATTGCGATAAGAGTTTCCTCAAAACCTGAAATGCTCCTTGCCCTTATCATCGGCCTTGCTTTCAAGCTCCGCAATGACCTGGGCGCCTAAGAGAAGGATTATTGCTGCGGCCTCTATACTGAGAAGGAACACAACCGTCGATGCCAGAGAGCCGTAAATTATATTTACTAAGGATATGGACCTGTAATACCAGACGACTACGCGACGGGTTATCTCCCAGAGGACTGTGGCTGCTAATCCTCCGATCAATGCATGATGGAATTTTATTCGCCCGACAGGCATGACGAGATACAGGGAGGTGAACATAAGCACTTCACCAATCAACCCTGACCAATAAAATGCAATTGTGGGCGTGCCTTCAAAGCTCAAATTCCAGCCTAAGATGATGAAGTGCCTGTTTTCGATGGCCTCCAATGCCCCCGCAAAAAATGACACAAAGAATATGCCAAGGCCGATGAACAGAATATACACGAAAGGAATAATAGCTGAAATCATAAAGTGGCGCCGCTGGATCCTGATGCGGTGGTGAAAAATTACCGAGATTGCGTTCTCAAGCACCGTAAATGCTACGGAGCTGAAAAACAGCAAGATCAGAATGCCGATAACACCGATTACATTGCGGTGCATGATGAATACCCGCACCTGTTCGGTCAAAGTTGAGGCGTATCCCGGTATCGCCATTTCCATGTAAGTGGACAAGGTGAGAAAGAGCTGTTCCTGTTCTATAAAATGCGACAGGACAATCAGAGTAAGGATTGAGAGCGGTACGATAGACAAAAGAGTGTAGTAGGCGATGGCGCCGGAAAGCAGTATGCCCTGGTTCTGTCTGAAACTGCGCAATACTTTAAACACGAATCTCGCGAACCACGGCAATGCCCTAATCAAATTTTCTAATCTCTTTGCCATTGGTAAGATCTTACGCACGGTATTTTGCCTCTGTCACTTCCCGCAGATCACGGAAATCTCAATTGACGCATCCCTCGGCAAATTGGCCACTTGAACGGTCTCCCGGGCGGGGAGGATGTCGCCGAAATATCTTGCGTAGATATCATTGAATTTTCCAAAGAGACCGAGGTCTTTGAGGAAGACTGATGCTTTCAGGACATTATTTAGGCTCATGCCGCTTGCCTCAACTACGGCCTTGAGATTTTCGAGAACGAGTGTCACCTCGGCCTCGAAATTCCACGTCAATAACTCACCGGTCTTGGGATCAATCGGAATCATCCCCGAAACAAACAGCAGATCGCCGTACCTTACTGCCTGCGCATAAGGGCCGATTGCTTTTGGGGCATCAGGAGTGCTTATTATTTTTCTTTCCGATGTATTAGTCATTCAAACCTCCGGTCATGCAAAGAAGAACAACCTGTAAAAATATTATTCCTGTATGTCCAAAAGCCTGAGCATCTCGGTCACGTCTGTTGTCGGGGTGTGACATGCAAAATTAGCGCAGACATAAGCCGTGGCCCTATTCTTTATGGGTTTAAGGTCTTTCGCAAAAGGCGCCAGGTTGAATATATCAGAGGAGTCATCTTCCGGAGAACGGAGAAGGATGACTGCATTGGGAAGGAAATGCTCTCTCAGCCCGCGCAACATTTTCTCCGTATCATCCGCTTCGGGCCTGCCCGCAACCACGATTTCATAAGAGGGGTAGAGCAAGAAGCCGAGAGGCATCATGAAGTAGGTATGACCCACAGGCAGGCGTCCGACATCGCCCGCAAGGGCGCGGCTGATTTCCACGGCCTGCGCCTCCAGCTCTGCGTTCCCCGTCAGTCTGGAAAGACGGATGAGATTTAGCATAGTCACGGAGTTTCCCGAGGGAATGGCGCCGTCATAGCTCTCCTTCTCGCGGACGATCAGGTCTTCGCCGTCATCGGGCGTGAAATAGTACCCGCCGTGTTCCTTGTCCCAGAAGTGTTTCGTCAAGTCCGCTTGCAGCCTCAATGCCATTTTCAGAAATGAAGCATCAAACGACGCCTCGTAACACTCTATCAGTCCCCAGATCAAAAAGGCGTAGTCGTCGAGGTTGGCCGTGATGGCAGACTCTCCCTCGCGGTGCCTGTGAAAAAGCCTTCCATCGACTTCACGCATGTTATCCACGATGAATTTTACGGCGTTTTGCGCTGCCGTAAGGTAAACCTTGTCTCCGAAAACCTGCGCGGCCTTTGCCAGGGCTGCGATCATGAGGCCGTTCCAGTCCGTCAGGATCTTATCGTCCTTGTAGGGACGGACGCGCCTGTCGCGGGCCGAAAACAGTGAAAGCCGCGCCGCAGAGAGCCGCTGGCGGAGCGCATCTTCGGAAATTCCGAGAGATGACGCAAGGTCACGGGCGGGCTTTTTCATGTGAAGAATATTCCGGCCGGTCCTTTCTTCCGTTTGCGGCTCGACAAAATTCCCCGCCTTATCCACCTCAAATGCCTTTATTACCAGTTTCGCTTCGGCCGGTCCCAGCAATCGTCTGATCTCGTCTT
Organism: Syntrophaceae bacterium; assembly: GCA_003142635.1. Lineage (GTDB taxonomy): Bacteria > Desulfobacterota > Syntrophia > Syntrophales > UBA2185 > Fen-1135. The sequence goes on from PLMX01000067.1 coordinate 16,720, forward strand.
GTGTCCAGAAGTAGAATTTCCCTTCTTCAGCCTCGCTGTCCGCATCCTCTGCCGAGCAAAATCCGCCTGACCGCGCCTTCATATCTCTCAGCACATAGGTAAATATTTCACAGGCCGTCCTCTTGAAGGATTCGTCGCCCGTTGCCTGGTACGCCTCCGTATAGGCCATGGCGAGCATTGCCTGGTCATAGAGCATCTTTTCGAAATGGGGCACGAGCCACCGCTTATCAGTGCTATATCGATGGAAGCCGAAGCCGACATGATCATATATACCGCCGGAGCGCATGTCGCGAAGCGTCTTTACAACCATCTCCAACGCCTTCGTCTCACCGCTCCAGCTCCAGTAACGCATAAGAAAGAGCATCTGGTGGGGAGTGGGGAATTTAGGCGCCTGGCCGAATCCTCCATATTTTTCATCATAGAGCCCCGCGAGCCCTTCATATGCTTTACGGATAGTATCTCTTGACAACGCTCCCCCCGGCGTCTCCGTTCTCTTTTGCTGCATGGAGGATACTATCTCACCTGCTGATTTCAAAATGTCATGATGACGTTCTTTCCATATCTCCTTGATCCTCGGGATCATATCGAGCAGTCCGATCCTGCCGAAGCCGCTTTCCCTCGGAATATAGGTGGCAGCGAAGAAGGGTTGCCTGTCGGGCGTCATCACAATGGTGAGCGGCCACCCTCCGGCCCCCGTCATCATCTGACAGGCGTTCATGTAGACCTTGTCAATATCCGGCCGCTCTTCACGATCAACCTTGATGCAGACGAAGACCTCATTGAGGAGTCTTGCGATTTCCGGATTTTCAAAAGATTCATGGGCCATGACGTGACACCAGTGGCAGGTCGAATACCCTATGGAGAGAAAAACGGGCTTATTCTCTGTATGCGCCTTATCAAAAGCCTCAGCGCACCATGGGTACCAGTCAACGGGATTGTAGGCGTGCTGGAGAAGATATGGGCTCTTCTCATTAATCAGACGGTTGGGAATATTTCCGGACGCATTTTTTGAGCTGGTCATAAATGACGTTCCTCTTATTCCATGGGCAAAGGACTTTGCTCAAGATCCGAGTTAATGCGAATGACTTCTGTTGAAACCTTCCCGTCCTTCACTCTGACGACAATGAAATGATAAGAATGCTCGCCGAAAGGAACGCTTGCATAGAGTGGCGCAGCAGCGCCCCCCGTTATTATATATTTCACACCCTTCACTTCATCCTGAGCGTAGAGATGCAAGTGGCTGAAAAGAGCGACGGATACTTTTTGTTCCGACATGATCTGCTTGAGCCTGTCTGCCCCTTTCGTGAAGCACTGTTTATGCTGCCATTTCTGGGTTTCCGGCGGTATATGCATAATTACAAATTTATATTTTCTCTTTACCGTCAGTTGTTCCTCCAGGTATTGCAACTGTGTCGGAGTCAGCTCATACAGGGAGTTGTCGAGGGCGATAACCCGCATGCCCAGCCTTTTGACATCCAGGACATAATTTAGCGGGCCAATCTTTTCTTGGAATATTTGTTTGCCGTGCGGACTCTTGACATTGTTCGTGAGTTCATGATTGCCGATGACCACAAAGATCGGCGTGTCCGGCAATGTGCTCTCGACGATATCGAGAAAGCGGTTGAACTTTTTCTCCCTGCCCGTAAAGACCGTGTCTCCTCCGTGCAGGATGAAAAGGGGCTTCAGTTTGGCCGCGGCAGTGAGTATCTTTTTGAATATTTCGTCATTGTCCCTGCTGTCCCCCATAACGACGAACATAAAATCGTCGGGAGACGCCGTCTGAAGGCTGCTTTCAAGTTTCGTGAGCGACCGTTCGTAGAGTGTCGATGAATAACCCGCCGATGGCCCGGCGATGCCGAGCAAAGTAACGGGCAACACGAGGAGGAATAGCAACCGGCAGCGGCGCTGCATTATCATAGCTGAAACCTCGCCCTTGCAGCCTGAGCAACATGCTCTGCGGTGATGCCGAATTTTTCGTAGAGAACCTTATATGGGGCGCTGGCGCCGAAGCTGTCCATTCCCACGACCGCGCCATCGATTCCCACATAGTGCTCCCAGCCAAGCTTTATGCCCGCCTCCACTGCAACCCTGACCCTGACGTCCGGAGGCAGCACATGATTGCGGTATTCGGAGGACTGATGATCGAACATCCTCCAACTCGGAAGAGACACGACCCTTACCCGAAGACCCTCTGAAGAAAGTTTTCTTCCCGCTTCGAGCGCGATCGGTACTTCCGACCCCGTTCCGATCAGGATGACGTCCGGCTTACCGGCGGCGGATTCCCAGAGGATATAGCCGCCGCGCTGGAGTCCGGAGGCGGGTGACAGCTCGGACCTGTTGAGGACAGGGAGATTCTGGCGTGTAAATATCAGCGCCGTGGGGCCGTCATCCTTGAGGAGCGCGGCCTTCCATGCCTCGACCGCCTCACCTGCGTCGGCAGGACGGATGACAGTCATGTTCGGCACGGCACGAAGATTCATCACCTGTTCGATCGGCTGATGCGTGGGTCCGTCTTCTCCGAGGCCGATGCTGTCGTGCGTAAAGACATATATGACCCGCAGGCCCATCAGGGCGGCCAGACGCATGGGCGGACGCATGTAATCGGAGAAGGTGAGGAATGTGGCTGTGTAAGGAATAAACCCTCCGTGGATGGCCATGCCGGAGGCGATGGCGCCCATGGCATGCTCGCGCACACCGAAATGGATATTGCGCCCTGCGTAATTCCACTCAGTGCCGACAGCGCCTTGCCTGTCTCCCGGGCCGTCGGGTTTCTGAAAATCGCCGAACCCCTTGAGCCAGGTGAAGGTCGAAGGGTTGAGGTCCGCCGACCCTCCCATGAGTTCGGGCAGGACCGGGGCGAGGCTCTGCATGACGGTCTCCGATGCCTTACGTGTCGCCACATCCTTGGAGCCATCCGGATATGCGGGCAGCTTTGCTTCCCAGCCTTCGGGAAGATCTCCTTTCATGATGCGGTGAAATTCGGCGGAGAGATCGGAAAATTCTGCGCCGTATTTTTTGAAAGACCGTTTCCATTTATTCTCCCGCGAACGACCGCGATCCATGGATTTGCGGTAGAAAGCGAGGACGTCATCGGGGATGAGAAATGCGCCTTCCGTAGGCCAGCCCAAGGCCTTCTTGGCTGCCAAGAGCTCCTCCGCGCCGAGCGGCGAACCGTGGGCCTCAAACGTCCCCTGTTTGTGTGGCGCCCCATAACCTATCGTGGTACGAACGAAAATAATCGAAGGACGCGACGTTTCTCTCTTTGCTTTTTTCAGGGCACTGTCAATCGCGGAAACGTCATTTCCATTTTCCACATGGAGCACGTGCCAGTCATACGCCTTGAACCGCTTTCCCGCATCTTCGGTGAAAGTAAGTGACGTCGCTCCGGCAAGAGAGATGCGGTTGTCGTCATAGAGGACTATGAGCTTCCCAAGGCCGAGATGCCCGGCAAGCGAACATGCTTCAGAAGTGACGCCTTCCATCAGATCGCCGTCGCTTGCAAAGACGTACGTAAAGTGGTCGACGATCTCATGGCTGGGGCGGTTGTATTTCGCCGAGAGGTGCGCTTCCGCAATGGCCATGCCCACGGCGTTGCTGAGGCCCTGGCCGAGAGGTCCTGTGGTTACTTCGACGCCGCACGCGCAGTGGCGTTCCGGGTGACCGGGCGTCTTGCTTTCCCATTGACGAAAGGACTGCAAATCGGAAAGAGACAAGTCATAGCCGGTAAGATGGAGCATGGCATAGAGGAGCATGGAGGCATGTCCTGCGGAGAGGACAAAGCGGTCCCGATCGCTCCACATGGGGTTGGCAGGATTGTGTTTCAGGTGTCGCATCCAGAGTGTGTAGGCCATTGCCGCCGCACCCATGGGCATCCCGGGATGTCCTGATTTGGCCTTCTCCACAGCATCGGCGGCGAGAAAACGTATGGTGTTTATGCATTTTTCTTCAAATGATTTATCGTCGTTCATTTTATATCTCTCCTGGTGACAAAAAATAATTTATAAGATGTTTTGTTGGTCATCAAGACTGCTTCAATCAACAAATAAGGAAGTAAATTTTTCAGTTTCGAAGTTTATATACTAACACAAACGGTAAGACAAGAAGATTAGATTTACAAAAACTTGACAAGGCAGTCTTTTTTACATAAAAATGCGGTTCACATGTATGAATAGATGAAGAACTGGAAACACCATATCCCGTCCTATGTCTGGCTAATCTCTATTATGTCCATAATAATTAAAAGCTTGTCCAAATCTTACGGAAAAACAAGAGCCCTTGCACAGATCAATCTGCATATCCGGGAAGGCGAATCAGTCGGCTTAGTAGGCCTCAATGGCGCCGGGAAAACGACGCTGCTCAAGACAATTGTCGGCCTCATCGTCAACTTCGAAGGAGAGGTGTTGATCAACGGCCTCTCAGCAAGGGACAGGCAGGCAAGGGCGGGCACATCTTTTCTTCCCGAGGATTTTTCTCCGCCTCTATATCTTACCGGGTATGACTTCATTTCCTATATGCTACGCCTCTGCGGCGGGAGTTTGAATCAAAGCGAGGTCGATGAATTGGCCGATATGCTTGAACTGCAGGTTCACGTGCTTGCTCAACCGTTAAGAACATACTCGAAGGGCATGCGCCAGAAACTGGGATTGCTCACGGCGATGCTGCCTGACAGAGAAATCATCATCCTTGACGAACCTTTGAGCGGGCTCGACCCTGGCGCAAGGGTAATCGTTAAAGATGCCCTCGGTGCGCTACGGAAAAAGGGAAAGACGCTCTTCTTCTCGTCCCACATCCTGACGGACCTTGAAGAAATAGCGGACAGGCTGGTTATCATCCATGAAGGGATGGGAATCTTCGACGGCAGTCCGGAAGAACTGAGATCGCGAGGCGGGCGCTCCCTCGAAGAGGCCTTTCTCCAGGTGGTCCGTTCAAACGGGACATCTGCGGCAATGGCGGGTTGACTATGGGCAGAATCGGCATCGTATCCATTTATACCCTTCAAGAGATGAGGAGGGACAGATTATTCTGGGGATTTGTGCCGCTGATGCTCTTTGTCATTGCCCTCTCCTTCTTCATGAGAGAAACAAGCATCGTCGCCGGGGTGGAAGCATTCAACCGCTCATACATTGCCCTGACCGCATTGGCCACAACTGTCTTCATGGCTCTCCTGGTCATAAGTTCAATGTACAGAGAGATTGACTCGAAGGCAATTTACATGGTGATTACCAAACCATTGGCGAGACATGAATATGTTATCGGTAAGTTCCTCGCCTTTTCTCTTATATCTCTGGGGATAATTATTATTTCTCTTGCCGGCGCCCTTGTCCTCCGCGTAGGTCCCGTAAAGGCCCTTGCCGTTCATTATATTCTCTGCATGTTTGAACAGATAGTAATGATCATGGCAGCCCTGGCCATTGCCCTCGGCCTGCGATCCCTTCCATCGGCCATTCTCGGGGTCGCCGGCTTTTATATCATAGGACACAGTACAAAGAAGCTGGTTGACATAGCGGTAAATATGTCTTCCGCCTGGGTTCCCCCCCTCAAGGTTTTCTATTATCTCTTCCCTTCTCTGAGCCTCTTTAGCGCCCAGGCCGCTGTCCTGGAACAAGGGACTGTCTCCTGGACAGATATCCTTTTCCCCGCGGGTTACGCCGTTGTTTACCTTGCCATTCTTTTTCTCATAATTGTTATCGATATCGGGAAGAGGGATTTTTAAATGCCCGCAAGAAAGGACATTTTCAAGAAGGTTCTTTTGCCGTGTGCGCTGTTGATCGTCTTGGCTCTTCATGCCCTTCTTGTTGATGTGGGATGGAAGGGCAGTGAAACAAAAAATCAATACAAGGTGGTTCCCAAACTGAATCTTCCCTTGATGAAGTTTGTATCCCTTGACCAGGATAGATTTGCGAGCCTGCTCCTCTCGCTCTACCTTCTTTCTGCCGTCCCTGCTGATTGTTATGAGTGGGATTATAAGGGATTGTTGTCTTACATGCGTGTGATCACAAGGCTCGACCCTTACAACAAAGGCCCTTTTTTCTTTGCCGTGTATTATATGAGTTACAGGACGGATTCCGACGGACGATTGATTTTCAATTATTTAGAGGAAGCGCAGGATAAATTTCCCGATGACTGGAAGCTTCCGTGGCAGGTCTCATACGTGGCGAAAATCAAATTTAAGGATAACGATCTTGCGTATCACTACGCACTGAAGGCTGCACATTCGCCCTATGCCCCTCATATAGTGAAGGTACTGCCCGCAACTTTGAGGCGGAATCTCGGAGATAAGGAATCAGCCCTTGCTTACTTGATAACCTTACGAGACCATTCGCAGGATCCCCAAGAGTTAAAGGCAATAGATGAAGAACTTCAAAGGTTAAGTTCAGTATCCCCCGGCAAATGACCCGCGCTTATGGCATACGTCGGGCCGTTTATCCGCACCAGTGAATAACTCTGGACATCAGATGAAAAGTGTGAGCATAGATCATTTTAAGATGCTTCTCTTGTTACTATCATCACTGCAGAGAAGATTCTACATAGTACACTTTAAGCCCAAATAGGAGGCCAAGAGCATGTTTGAAGGTCTTTTTCAACCAATGCATCTTCTGGTGATATTGGTGATTGTTCTGATTATCTTCGGGCCGGGAAAACTTCCTGAACTGGGAAACTCCATCGGCAAGGCCATAAAAGGCTTCAAGAAGGCGATGGCGGAGCCTGACGAGAAGCCGGGAAATTCTTCAGAAGGCAAGAAGATAGAAGATAAGAAAGAATGAACAGCATCACCGGATCCCGTTGATGAACGGACGTCTTGCCCTCAGAATCGTTATCCTTCTCGTATTTATCATTCTCTGCACCTATCTCTTTATCCACTACGACCTTTACATATACTTCGCGAGTCAGCGAAGGATGATCGCGCTAATTGAATCCTTTCATCCGTATGATGAACTCATCTTCATTGGCCTTCAGATCCTGCAAGTCGTAGCAGCCCCGATACCAGGTGAAGTCACCGGTCTTATCGGCGGGTATATTTACGGCGCCTGCATGGGTACGGTTTATTCCACTATCGGTCTTACCATCGGTTCCTGGATTGCCTTTGCGCTTGCAAGGTTCTTTGGTTTGCCCCTCGTGGAGAAGGCTGTAAAACCCGCGATTATTGAGAAGTACGATTACTTTCTGGAACATCGCGGCCTCTTCGTTTCTTTCCTCTTGTTTCTTATCCCTGGTTTTCCGAAAGACTATCTGTGCTATATAATGGGTATGAGCCACATGAAAACGTGGCATTTCCTAGTCATTTCGACTACTGGACGCTTGCTTGGGACCGCCTTGCTCTCCGTGAGCGGCAGTTGCGCCCGCAACAATCAATACATAGAACTCCTGTTCATTGCTGGTGCCAGCTGCCTTCTGGTCGTGATTGCCTATTTCTACCGGGATAAAT
>PLMX01000014.1 GCA_003142635.1 Syntrophaceae bacterium
CAGGGCCTTGTCGGAGCTAAGGCGCATTATGAAATAGATTACGGAATTATAAACTTGACGAAGATGAAAGGGGCCGGAAGCCTTGCGCACGAATGGATGCATGCTTTTGACCATTACCTTGCACGGCTCGACACAAAAGCCAGTTCAGAGAAGATCCCAAATAAACGTGGGGATTTAGTTTACAAGCAATCATCTGATAAATACGATTTGCAGAGCCATGGCGAAAGTTACAAATCACAACTCCGCCCAGAAGTAAAAGAGGCATACAAAACGCTCATCGAATCGATGTATAAAAAAGCGGAACAGTATGTTGAGGATACTAAACAAGCCGATAAGTTCCTAGGTAAGGCGAGAGAGAATTTACGGGAACAGTTAAATGAAATGCGCACAAACATCGCAAGGGATTTAGCCAAAGAATACACGTGGCGCAAAAACAAAGTTGGTCTTTCCGCAGCGAGTACGGAGCAACTTGCCGAATTTGACCGGCTTGCCGATATCCTCACTGAGGGTGGCGATCTTGAAACGAAATATAAGGCAAATGAAAAGGTAAAAGGTGGCTGGGGCGGCAGGATGACCAACGATACCCTTGAAAGCCTTAACACGATCCTGAAGACGGTACGAAATAGGCAGGGATTCAATTCGGAACAGGGCGGGAGCCTTGATCGAGTACGGGCAGCAATGACCACCTACGCGCAACGCCTGAAGATGTTCGAGGATGCACAGGCCGGGACAGAGAAGACAAAGAAGGTTCCAACATCCTATGCCATCGAAGCTAAAAAGATGGATCAGGCTCGGGCTGGTGATTATTGGAGTGAGCCTCACGAGATGGCAGCACGGGCATTCGCGTCCTACGTGGAAGATAAGATTGCGGAGAAGGGCGGCCAGAGTGATTTCCTTGTCTACTATGCACACGGCGGGATTCTCCTTCCGATGATTGACGGCTTCATTGCGAGGCCATATCCTGAAGGGGCAGAAAGAACAGCAATCAACAAGGCATTCGATAAGTTCATAGGAGAGATAAAGATTCGTGAAACAGGCAAGGGCACGGAGATGTATTCCACCACAGAAAAGCCCATCGGCGCCGTCCCTATTCCTACCCTCGATGCTGTTAAATCCATCTTCAAAGGCCAGGAAGTAACTCAACTCAAAGACGGCTCTATCGCTGTTAAGACACAGGGCGGTCATGATCTGATTGTAAAATTAGTTAATCAGGTTGCCGTTGATCGTTTCGCCTTAGAAATTGCATATGGCAAGAATGCCCTGAAGGATGGGAAAGTGATCGCTGGAAAATACCGAGATGGTAGAATCGAATTGCTCAGGGGCGTGGCCGATAAGTTCGCCCTGAGCCACGAAAGCATTCATTTCATGGAAGACATGGGCATCCTGGACAAGAACGAAGTTGGCCTTTTGCAGCGGCATATTCAGAATCTTTCCAGCCAGGGAAAGTTTGAAGCGAAAAACAAGGCAGCCATCGGCGGCGCAGAAGACCGGGCAAACTTCTTGGCTGATGCACTTACCAAAGAGCCGAAAGGGTTCCTGGGCCGGATCGTCGCCAAAATACAGGACTTCGTGGACAAGATCGTCAATGCGTTTGGGATCAGGACGGCAAGGGGAATTGCGAGAGANNAGGGGAGATTTTTAACCGTCCCGGTGAAACAGGCGCTGGCGCAAGGATGGAGCCCCAGTACTCCCTCAATCTGGTCGGCAAGGCCATGGGCGAATACAAAGACAAACTGGATAAAACTACCGACAAAGTTGAGGCCGCAAAAACGGCCAAGGATGCTATTGCCGCCGCCTATGAAGGAGCAAAACGGGCATTCTATCCCGCATCACTTTCCAAAGATGCGGACGCCGTTTCCAAGCTAATGATTGAGCAGATGGGGAAGGATTTCCATCAGGAGGCTAAACTCAAAGGGGATCTCAATGAGGTTGTGAAGGAATACCATCAGGCAACTTCAATCGCAGCAAAAGCCATGGATCTCATGCAGACCTCGACCGGCGTTCTTGCCGATGCGACTTTCAATAAGATGTCAAAAGAAAAGCAATGGGACTTTATCGCTCGAATACAAAAAGGCCAGAAACAGGAGACGCCTGAGCTTCAGGGGATCGCAAATACTTTATCGAAGATGTTCGATGAGCTCTATGCGAGCGCTGAATCAGTAACGCCGGGCGCAGTAAAATATCGACAAGGCTATTTCCCGGGTATGTGGGAAGACGAGGCTGCAGCAGAAAAGTTTTTCACCGAGAGAGCGAAAAAGATGGAAGGATCAAAGGCATTTCTCCAAGAGAAGGTCTTCAGCCACATCTGGGAAGGCATTGCGGCAGGATTAAAGCCCAGGGGAACTCCGATCGACATGGCCTTTGCCAAGATGAAAGAAGTACAAAAATATGTGATGACCCACAGGGTCCTTCAGCAGATGGTCCCAGGCAATACGGCAATACTGGTCAGGGCGGGCGAGAAAGCACCAGCGGGCTACACGCTGATACCTGAGCCATACGGTATTGTAACAAAGGGGATCGAGGCGAAAGAGGGAAAATACACAGAGGGCGGTGGAGAAGAGTTCAAGCAAGTCAGTTTCAGGTACGCCGCCAAGGATGATGTCGCCCAATTGTTTAGCAATTATCTTTCCCGGTCGCTTTACGACAGCCCCTATGTCGGTCAAGCCTGGCAAGCCTACATGGGCACGGCGAACACCTTGAATCAATTCCAACTCGGCGCTGGCTCGGCTTTCCATGCCGGGTTCACGTCGATGGAGGCCGTGATTTCAAAGTTCGCCCTGGGAGTAAAGGCCGCGGTCAGGGGGGACCTGGGGGAAGCCGCTAGACTGATGGCTTCATCTCCGCTCCAGATTTACAAAAACCCGATGCTTGGAGACGCAATTCTCAAGGCATACCAGGGAGGATCCGTCACGGGGCAAGAGATCCCGCAGATTGTCTCCTGGCTGGAAATGGCCGGTGCCAGAGCGCACATGGAAAACAGGCTCAGGACGACGACGACGGACAATATGCTGGCGCAATGGACGGCAGGAAAGAAGATATCCGCAGCCATTAAAAGCCCCTTCGCTCTGGTCGAACAGATGGCGCGGCCCATCATGGAATGGCTGGTCCCGAGACAGAAATTCGGGGTCTTTGCAGAAATGGCTCAAGAATGGAACAGGCAGAATCCTAACGCCACCCATGAAGATACCAGGGCAGCCATGCAGTATATCTGGAACCGTGTTGACTCAAGGCTCGGACAGGTGGTATATGAAAGGCTCCTTACCCGGAACGTCGCCAAGAACATCGTGCAGGGACTTATGAGGGCACCGGGGTGGACGGGCGGTACAATCGTTGAGATCGGCGGAGGCCTGAATGATTTGGCAAATGTCTTCCGCGATATTGCACAGGGCAAGAAACCTGTCATGACGGATAAAATGGCCTACACAATCAGCCTCCTCACGGTGACAGGAATGATCAATGGTATAATGACTAAGCTAATGACTGGCGAAGATCCGAAGGACGGCATGGACCTCCTGGCCTTCAGAACTGGCAGAAAAGATGAGCAGGGCAACGCCGAGCGGATGCTGCTGCCGACCTATGCAAAGGATATTTACGCATACATGAACAAGCCAGGGCAGACCTTGCTGAACAAGACACATCCGATTATCTCCGTGATGTCCGACATTGCCAAGAACCGCGACTACTACGGCGTCGAAATCAGAGACAAGGAATCCGGAGCACCGATGCAAACCCTGCAGGCCGGGCAATATGCGATGAAGGCCTTTGTCCCATTCTGGATGAGGGGCGCCCAGAAGACCCAGGAACGCGGCAGCGATATCGGCACAATGCTCTCTCCTTTGGTCGGGATCATGCCGGCAACAGCGGAATTCACCAAGAGCAAGGCGCAGAAACTAATGTCGGAGATCCTCCGTGATCGGCCAAAAGGCTCCATGACCAGGGAGCAGTTCGAACGCAATCAGCTGAAACAGAAATTGGAAATCCGCTTGAGAAACCAGGATGAGACCGCGCGCGCCGATATGGAGAAGGCTATAGAGGAAGGGAAGCTCTCGGGAAAAGACAGGTTGTTGGTCCTGAAGGCCGTCAGGACACCTTATGAAGTGCATGCGTTCAAGCAGTTGTCATTGAAAGAGGCCATGCACGTTTACTCGGAGGGAACAGATAAAGAGAAGGCCGCATTCCTTCCGTTACTAAGGAAAAAGATGATAACTTTAAAAAACGCACCGGGAGAGGAAAGGAGCGATCTTCTCGCCAGATTCAGAGAACTGACCAAAGAGGAATGAGCATTGGATGAAATTGTAGAGTTTCTGTGTGTGATCGTTCTCGTCATTGCGGCTGTTAAAATATTGCTTGGATGGAGGAAGGGACAGAAGAGTAAAATTAAATTGTAATCAAGGTACTTTAGAACCTTCTCATGAAGGGATTCGAGAGCCTGTTATTCGCTGGATTTATTTTCGGCGGTAGCAGGCTTTTTATTTTTAAGACAAAGGAGACAAAAAAATGAAACGACTTTCAGCAATTTTAGACCCGAGCGGCAACGCCCTTATCGGCCTTAACTATTCCGACGTGATCGACCACGAGGTATTGGCTCCAGGGGCAGCCGAGACTCACGCCATCCCGTCTGGGGCCAATTATTGCCTGTTTTCGGCGACGGCGCCATTCTTCGCCAAGATCGGCGGAGCGGCGGCAGTTCCCGCTGTCGACGTAACGGACGGCAGCGGATCCATGTTTAACCCAGAGCTGCGGGCACTGGAGGGAGCAACCACCATCGGACTCATTGCCGTCACGGCATGCATCGTCACGATGGAATTTTACTGCTAGGAGGTTCCTTGCGATGTATCACATAGGCACGGGAGTTTATTCGGAGAAGATTTTTTCACAGTCCATACAGACTGTGGATACGACGGAGGCAGTCCCAATCGCAGCAGCAAGAATGAAGACTGGCGATAAGGGATGGGCCAACGGTGCCGAGATCACCGGGTCTGGGACAAAGACTCTTACCCACGCTGCCAATACCTTTGTTGAAGGTTATTACGCTGGCAATGCTGGGGGACTGTCCGCAGTAGAAACTAACCTTGTCGCAGGGAACATAAAGGCCGGCGTTACGATTTTCGGAGTTTTGGGAACGCTCGGCAGTTAGGGGCTGTAGATAAATGACTTGGCTGATTAAAGGTTATGCATATGGGTATAAGCCGGCAGACCCGGGCGCCGGTGATACCGGTTATCCTGTCCCATATATTTGGATAAATTTAAATTCAAATGCGGCGTTTATTTTGTACAGCGTCGCGGACGACATAGCCTATTGGTCTGTTAAAGAGCCGGACTTTATAATCAACGAAGGCCAGATTAACCAGATCAATGTCATCGGCGAATCGAATCTATTCGGGATCACTCCCGGGCTCACGGGACTGACAAGCGCCGACTACGCCGCGATAGAGAGCCGGGTCGAGCACGATTTAGCTTCAGAGATCGATGCTCTTTTGCATGCGAGCTATACCAAGGAATTCCCGTTTTCGTGGGGTGATGCTACGCCGGCTGTACTTACGGACATGGTTGTCGGCACGATGATCTGGGCTATTGACCTGGTTCTTTTCGAAGCCTTTGACGGGATCGCCGCATCGCTGTCGATCGGGATAACTGGGACTCCTGATCTTTTTATGGCCACTAGCCAGTGCGATCCATACACTGTCGGAGTTTATTCGGTGACTCCGGGACATAAGTGTACGACCACTGATGCAATTAAATTATTTATAACACCAGGTGCAGGCGCGTCAAGGGGCACCGGTAAAATCATCATCAATTATTAAAGGAGAATGGCCATGGGACTTTGGAAAGATTTAATTGGAACGACAAAGGCGCTCTTTCAAATAGAAATTGGAGGCGTGAAATTAGGAAATAGCTCTGGAAATCTCACTGTAAAAAACGGAAGTGATGCAGATTCTGATGTTACAATGGCCCAGTTACATGTGTCAGGAGAAGTCATTGAAATCAATTCTGATGCAGCAAATAGTGGTGCAGATAGGAAATACACCATTCAACGTCCCATTACTGGGATGGGAGCGGCTGTCGTATTAACCCTTCCTCCGGACGACGGATCTCCAAATCAGGTCCTTGCAACTGACGGAAATGGGGTTCTGACTTTTGTAGATGCCGGAGTGACTAGCTCTGATATGCATGTTGATACGACCACCCTCAACTGGGATTCAGCCGCAGTTGTCGCATGTATGACTGTTCAGATTGGAACAGTTGTTGAAAAAGTCAGAGTCATTATCGATACACCGTTTAATGGATCTGTTGCAGCCACCATGTCTGTGGGTAAATCTGGATCAGTAAGTAAATATATGGCTACTACACAGGTAGATCTTACTGGAACAGCTAAAAACGTTTATGAAACCCAACCAGGTGAACCAGCAGTTACTAGTGCTCCTGAAGATATACAGATTGCATTTGCTGCAGCTTCTGGTGGAACACCCAATGCAGGATCTGCACGAATCGAAATCTATTATACGATTCCTGCATAAGGAGTAAGTTGTGTCATTATTTAAGTTCCTACGCGGGACTCGTGAGAATTCGTTTGGGATTGGTGATGGGACTGATGGAAATAAAGTCCTAGAAGCCAATAACGGAGATGCGAATGTTCCAGTCATCCGTTATAATTCTTCCACTAATAAGTGGGAATTTGCCAATGATGGAGTTACGTTTGCGGCAATAGGTTCAGGAACTAGTACTTTTGCTCCTTCTGTTATAGCGAAAACTGGAAATGGGACTTTAAGTGCGGCAGAATGCGCTAATGGAAATTTGATAACTAATACTGGAGCTGGATCAGATATAGCTCTTGCGCTTCCAGCTGGAGCGATAGGGTATGAATTAGATCTTGAAGTAACAGCCGCATATTATCTTAAACTCACAGCGAATGGGACAGAGACTTTTAAATTTTACTCTTTAGTGAGTGCAGCTGGAGGATATGTGAGAAGCAACATTGTTGGAACTCGCTGGAAATTGACCTGGAACGGAGCTTTATGGGCTGTTCATGATATAAATGGATTTGTCAGTTATGACGAATAGGTTTTAATATGGGATTCATGGGTAAATCAACTGTATGTCATATAGCGATGTTTTTTCCTGCATCCGCGTCATGGACAGTTGTATATTCTGGTTGGTATAGAATATCTGCTTTAGGAGCTGGTGGAAGTGGAGGAGCAATATTTTACACTACCACAGGAGGAGCTGCATCTGGAGGAGCAGGTGGAGCTTTTTGCGAGAAAGAAATCTATCTCATCGCTGGGAATGTGTTGACTATCACAATAGGAGCAGGTGGGGCTCCGGCGCTCTCATCTGTTTCTGGAACTGGTGTGGCGGGTAATGCCGGAGGAAATACGACCGTCGTTTGTGCTGCAAGAGGATTAAGTCTTACAGCTAATGGAGGCGGAGCAGGTAATTTTACAATCACAAATTTAGATACAGTTAATGGCGGAGCGGGGGGATCTGCGTCCGGTGGAGATATAAATTATGCCGGAGGAGCAGGAGGTAGCGCAAAATGTTATACAGGGGGAGCTGAAGCGGCTGGTGGAGGGGCTGCGGGATCCCCGTATGGTATAGGAGGAGCTGGAGGAAATGTGCTTCCCCCTAGTCAAAGTTCTAGTAATGGCGGAGGAGGAGGGGCGATAGGGACTCATAGTGGAGGTAGCGTTACTGGTTCAGGTGTCCACTGTGGTGGAGGGGGAGCTGGAGGTAATGCTATAAATCAAACTACTACTGGAGGTATAAATTCAATTGGGATAGCGAGTGTTAAATCTGCGGACGGTGTGGATCGGAGTGCCACAAGTGGTTTTGATAGATTAGTTAATCCATTCCGCGCGCTCACGGGCGGCGGCGGGACTGGTGGGGGTGACGCAGCAGCCAGTATTCTTAGCGGCCCCGGCGCGGGCGGCGGCGGCGCTAACGCGGACGCTCATGCAGTTACAAACAACGGGGTTCTTGGTGGAACTGCTGGTCAGGGTGGTTCGGCGGCAACTGGATCCGCTAACGCGAATATCGGTGGAGGCAGTGGTGGAACTGCAAGCAATGGAACGACTGTGACCTCAACCTCTGGTAAAGGCGGGAATGGATTTGTTACGGTAGAGAGGATCTCTTGAATTGGGAACATTTGTTTCTTTACAGAAAAATTTATCTGGGGTGATGTTTTTTATTTCTTCTGCCTCTTGGACTTGTCCAATCAGTGGTTGGTATAGAATATCAGCTGTTGGAGCTGGAGGAAGTGGAGGGGTTATACGTGTTTCATCTACCGGAGCGGCAGCATCTGGAGGAGGGGGCGGAGGGTTTTGTGAAAAAGAAATCTATCTTACCGTTGGAGATGTATTGACTATTGTTGTTGGTTCTGGAGGAGTTAGTGTTGTATCTTCACTTACTGGAGTCGGATATGCAGGTAATGTAGGTGGAAATACAACTGTCGTATGTGCAGCTCGTAGTTTGAGTCTTGCAGCAAATGGCGGCGAAGCAGGTAATTTCACATGGACTAATACTGCAACTGTTAATGGGGGAGCAGGAGGAACGGCCACCGGTGGGGATATAAACTGCGCAGGTGGAGTAGGCGGAAATGCTAAACATATCACAAGTGGGGCTGAAGCGGCTGGAGGCGGAGCTGCGGGATCCCCATATGGTATAGGTGGAGCTGGGGGAAGTATATCTGGAAATTTAGCTGCTAGAATAATTTGTACAGGAGGCGGGGGAATAGGAACATATAACGGAGGTAATTCAACCGCAGATGCAGCAATTAGGACTGGAGGCGGAGGAACTGGGGGTAATGGAGTTGATAATGCTACGACCGCAGGTCCTAATAGACTTGGATTAAGTATGAAGGCTTCAATGGATGGAATTGATAGATCTGGAGCTATAGCTTTTGATAGTGAAATCGATCCCTTTAGAGGATTGACAGGTGGAGGGGCAGGTGGAAATACTACTACTGGAAGTATTACAGCTGGTCCAGGTGGAGGTGGCGGAGCTCCGAGTGCTGACGAACATACTTTAACACTTAATGGTATGATGGGCGGAACTGGAGGAAGTGCAACCACTGGGGCTGCAGGATCTTCTAACGCTAATATAGGAGGAGGCAGTGGAGGTGCAGCCACTACAGGATCTGGTCCAGCTACGTCTGGAAATGGGGGAAATGGATTAGTTACGGTAGAGAGAATAGGATAAAATAAATTAGATAAAGGCTTCAATAATGGCGGAAGATAAAGAGAAAGATGTTTTTTGTCCACAACATGCTCATTTTTTAGATACTATACTCTCTCATTCTGAAAAATTAGGCAATGTCCTCGGAAAAGTAGATATATTTCTTGATAAACAGGATGCTGTATTCAAAGATTTAAGTGACATCAAACTTGCTGCTGCTGCCAATGCATTAAATATTGCTTCTCTGTTAAAAGTCACGGGTAATGGAGATTTAGATAAATTGTCTAAACAGATAAAAACTATGGGGAATATTGTGGATGCTGGGAGTGCATTTGCGCCAAAACCGGACGACAGACTTCCAGGGTTTTCCGGTTGGCTTAATCAGGCATGGGACGATTTTATCAAAAAATTAGGGCCGCTTTTCATAGCAATATTTATAGGGCTTATATTGTGGGTGGTCTTGAAATCCTGGTGGTTTAGAGAGCTCCCGTTTTGGATGGTTAAATAGAGCGCGGACGGCATATGTTAGAAAACTATCCGAACTTGAAAAGTTTCTTAGATAACATTAAACGTATAAGTCCAGACATAATCATAACGTTACTTGTGTTGCTCGGTGTATTCTTTATTCCCGAAGATGCAACTGACCCGAGGCTAAACTTTCTTGCATCCCTAGGTATGGTTACAATTAGAATAACCTTAGGAATCATGGTGGCTCATATAACACGTAAACTTATGTGGCCTGATATAAGTTTCATGACTGAAAAAGACTGGTCAAACAACTTGATGATTATTGTATGGTACATGGTGATAATATGGTCGTTCGCGCGTGGGGGATAATACTTCTACTCCTAATGTTCACAACCCCATTATTTGCTACCGACCGTTGTGCAGACTTCGTACCGGATGTGAGAAAAGAACACAGCCGTGTATTTGGCGTCGGCTTTCCATGGTGGTATGGGGTCGGGCAGTTGAGACAGGAGTCGTGCTGCCGTAACGTCACCGCTTTTGACGGAGGCATGGGAATAGCGCAATTTATGCCCAAGACTTCCGAAGATATTCAGAAGCAGATGGGGCAGAAACTTAACCCGTATCTTCCAAAAGATGCTGTCCGAATGCAGGCATTTTACATGAGCCGTATCCATTCCAGGGAGAATTGGACGAAGCCACTTTGGGTAGATTACCAGATATATAATGGCGGCAAGGGCACACTCTACAAGGAATACCAGAGGGCTGGCGTCGCAGACCATGACAAAATGAGAACGCAGTGTAAAAGAAAAGTGATTCAGCTCAAGAAGGGCTCGCTCGATATGTGCGATGTCAACTATGATTATTCCAAGAACGTCTACAAATATGGTCAGACATATCGCATAGGCGTTGATGGAATCACTTATTGGTAAAAGGGAGGCATTATGGGAGCTATCATTACGTGGTTGTTTGATGACATATGGCATGCAATTGCCATAGTTTTGGCTCTATTTGTCGTGTTGCTATTTATTGGTTTTAAGTACGAAAGCTATGAAGCCACTAAATATCAGACTGATGCGATCAAATATCAAAACGCTTTCGAGCAGCAGAAGTTGCAGACGGCCTTGTGTGATAAGAATAAGGCAGCCGTGCTTGAATCATGCAACAAAAACGAAAAGGTTTCGCAAGGGACTCTTGGCTCCTGCGAAAAATTCTTAAAGATTTGCGACAATACGAAGGGAGGCACGAACTTTGATAAAGATACTATTCAGGAGCTTCGTCTTATTACTATTCGTTTCAACGATGGGATGCGGGGGAGTGAAACCGGCAGTCCTGCCAACTAATATAGACTGCGGATCAATACCGTCGATAGTCTTGGACTGCCCCGAGACACCCCTGGAGCTGGCGCAAGCCTACAATCGCGTTGTCGACGTGGCTATTAAGGAGCGCAACATTATTAAATGTTACGAGGAGACGCTGAAGAAAAACGGCAAATGAAAACCATCTATGTTTACGCCGACAATACATCTTACTGTAAGATAACCGATGAACCGTGTAGGCTCAAGGAATGCGAATGCTGGAAACCGGATTGTGAGCACATGGTGAAAGTTGGGGATATGAAATTTGAAGATAGGTAGCATATTGAGCAAAAGAGCTTATTGAACCGGCACCCAAGCAATAGGGTTGTGGGGAGATTATAGGTTAAAAAAATAAAGATTAAAGTTTATAGGTAGTTAAGGCAGTGGGACGCGGGTTCGATTCCAGTCACTATTAAAGATTTCAA
>PLMX01000215.1 GCA_003142635.1 Syntrophaceae bacterium
AGCCATATCGGATTCCCGCCTGCGCGGGAATGACTTGGGCACTTACCACAATATCCGGGCGTCCACGGCAATACATTTGCTACTCGTCGCTATAACAGGATTGATGTCCAGCTCCGAGATATCCGGTAGTGTGCCGGCAAGAAACGAAAGCCTTTCCAAAATTTCGACAAGACCCGTCCTGTCAATCCCTGCCTCACCCCTCAAACCTTTCAGTATGGGCGCTATCTTGAGAGATGCGAGCATACCATCCGCCTCTTCCCGGTCGATGGGGACAATCGCACGGCTGACATCCTTGAAGACCTCCGTATATATGCCGCCCAGGCCGCAGGCGATAACGTGGCCGAATTTGGGGTCTCTCTTCAAACCCAGGAGCAGTTCATGCCCGTGGAGCTGCTCCTGAATCTGCACGGCTTCGACCTTTGCGTCCGGCTGGCGCGCGCTCGCGCTATGAAGAACCCGGTCGAAGGCGCGATGGAGATCTTCCACGCTCCTGATTCCCGTAACAACGCCTCCCCACTCGGTCTTGTGCAGGAACGCGGCCCCGGTCAATTTCAATACAAGCGGGTAGGTCATAGATGACGCGATCTGTTCCAATTCCTTCCGACTTCTTGCGATGCCGCTCTTTACAACGGGGATGCCGAAGAGGTCCAAGAGCATCAGCGCATCATCTCCGACCAAGAGCTTCTCTTTTCTTCCCTTCTCCGCGAGAGGCCGCACTTTATCGAGATCGACGGGAAACTGCTTTTGAACGGGAGTCTTGCGCATCTTCGCCTGGTGATACCTGTAACAGAATGCAAGCCCTTTGACAGCCTGTTCTACGGTATCAAAACAGGCCACGCCCGGAACGCTCTCAAATTTATCGATGAAAGAGGAAACATCGAGATATGGCCAAAGTGCCAGGGGTTTCATATTGCCTGAGTTGTTTCTTGCATCTTTTATACATTCAACCATGCTGAGATTCCGATGGAGTGGAGAGTCCGGCACGGGCAATACGCCCAAGACTCCGTCAACGTCCCGGGAGCGGAGCAGTTCCGTCAGCGCTGTGCCGTATGCCCCGGTATAATTGCCGCCTATCATGCCGATGGGCCAGATATCTATCGGCATGCTCACAGAGATCCAGTCCGGCAAGCCTGTTAAAAGTTTGTCTGCCAGGCCATCGGGAAGTCGCGCCAACTCCAGACCGTAATCTTCGCACGCGTCCGCCGTCATTATACCGACAGCTCCGGAAGCTGTCACCACGCCGAGCCGTGGGCCTTCCATCTCCCCCATCTGAACGAGCGCTCGAATCGCATCTTTCAATTCAGCACTGCTTCTTGCCCGGATCAAACCAGCCCTCTTGCAGACGGCGTCAAAGACATGATCTTCCCCCACCAATGATCCTGTGTGAGAGAGCGCCGCTTTTGCTCCTGCCTGGCTGCGGCCTGACTTAAAGGCAATGACAGGTTTATTAAGCGTAACCCGAGATGCAAGCTTCAGGAAATCAGAGCCGCGTTTAATCCCTTCCATGTAAATGACAATAATTTTTGTCTCCGGGTCGTCAGCGAGATAGGTGAGGGAGTCCACCACATCAATGTCACACCCGTTACCTATATCGATTGCCTTTCCCCAATCCCTGTATGCCATGTTCTGCGATGCAACCTGAATGACCCCTGTTTGGGCAATAAGCGAAACTGGTGAAAAAGTCTCGGGACGGATCACCTCGATAAAAGAGGTGGTAAATTTTCTGAAATTATTTAGAACTCCCATTGTGTTGGGGCCCAGGATGCGCACTCCATTTGCCTTGGCCCTCGCTATGATTTCTTCCTGCAGTTCCTTGCCTTTCCTATCGGCGTCGGCAAAGCCCTGCGTGATAATGATCATCCGTCTGGCACCGGCTGAAATACACTGATCCAGTATCGGAATGACCCGTTCTCTACCAACGGATATCACAGCTAAGTCAACCGTCTCCGGGACATCAGCCATAGAAGCATAAGTCTTGAGACCACAAATTTCCGTTGTGTTTGGATTGACGGGAAAGACCTTTCCTTCGTAGCCGTAACGCAACATTACTTCCGCATTATTGAAGGTGCCGCTGCCGGTGTTGCGGGGGACACCGATGAGAGCCACTGAAGAAGGGTCAAAAAATTTCTGCATTTATGAACTCCATTTCCACTGCTATGGGCAAGCGTAATTTGCGCGACTTTCCTTTTCGTTCCGCCGCGGGCTTATACATACTTCTTTTCTCAATCATGGCATAGAAAAAAATGAAGGTTGTGCGAAAAACATTGACTCCCGCAGGTGCGGGATTTTTTCGGCAGGATAATTTCCTGAAACGGGAATGGATTTATACCTCAGGGCTTGAGCCACTGTATCACGGCAAACGCGCCTGTCATCGATCCCATGGTCTGCCCCTCACGCTCCGTCTTCACCGCTATTTCAGGTGAATCGTCTTTATGGAAATGAATGGCCGTTCTCGCCACGCCATGGACAGGTGCAAGGGCAAGCATGTCATCAGGCGATCTCAAGACGGCCTTACTGAAAATGGCGTGTCCTTTTCTTGCCTCCTCCCTTCTGCGCTCTGCCCAGGGACTCCGGCTGTTCAGGGTTGCCACGACAACAACGCCGCCTTTTTTCGCAACACGAAATAACTCAGCCACAGCACTCTTTGCCTCGGCAATAAACTCAAGGGCGGTGACCGAAACGACCTTGTCAAAGGACTCTTCACGGAAGGGCAGGGTTGATATATCGCCCCATATGGGATGGAAGCGAACGCCTCCGGACTTTTCCCTTGCCCGCCTGAGCATCGGAAAAGATATATCGAGCCCTATGACCTGTGATCCAGCGGAAATGATATCGCGCGTAAACACCCCTGTCCCGCAGCCTGCATCAAGGATCGTTTCTCCGGGAGCCGGTTTCAAGAAGTCCAATATCAGCTCGCTTTCATATTTCTTTACGAGGGAACCGATAGGGGTTGCAAACCATTGGTCATATTTTTCAGGCCACTTGTCAAAGATAGCTTTCTCTCTTGTCATTGATGAAGAATGCCTCCCGCGTTTGTCTGAACGGTTCCGTCCGCAAATACTGAGTACGTCATTTCATGACTACGGTGTCATATCGACCGATTTTTATCTTGGCAAATACTAAGATTTCTCGCTGCGCTCGCAATGACAATAGTACATGGAAATTTCCTAACCGTGGCACAAAAATTAATAACCGAATTTATGAACCAGTGTACTGACAGCGAATAAGGCTATCATCTTTTTTATAGACGGTCAATTTTGTTTGGGATTGCGGCGGGCTTTCTCAATCGGGATGTCACCGTAGTTACGCTCAGTCCGCGATGGCGCTCTATCTGCTGTTCCCAAATAGCCCTTGACATTCCAATGTATTTTATTTACTTCTTTCGGCAGACGTGAATGACCAAAAGAACCGGACAGGCGACATGATAACTACAAATAAGCCGCCTCGCGATTATGGAGAAATTAGATCGCAGGAAGTGCTCCAGAACCTCGTTGGCGTCTTTGAAAGTAAAGGATGGCTCAACGAGACGGTCCGCATCAGGCACCGAGACAGGAGATACCGGATATTCTGCAGCAGCAAAAAATTCCTTGCCTATCGGATAAACGATAACTGTCATGTCCCGCACGGTTTTCCCGGCTGGCCTGTGTGTATCATCACCGCCGATCAAGTCATCGCCGATTCCCACATGTCGCCGTTTTCATCTGCCGAACCAAGCGCCCGCGATTGGCTGCGCTGCATCAATGACGGCGACTTCGACTTGATTTGAGAGGCCCATGAATATGAAAATAATCGTTTCCGGGTCACTGGCGTACGACAGGATCATGGATTTTCCGGGACACTTCTCGGATCACATCCTGCCCGGGAAGATACACGTCTTGAACGTCTGCTTCCAGGTCAACGGCATGAGGGAGAAATTCGGCGGCACGGCGGGGAATATTGCCTACGCCCTGTCTCTCGTAGGTGAAAAGCCGACCATCTCTGCCGCTATCGGTCATGATCATCACAGGTACTTAGACTGGATGGCGAAGAACGGGATTTCCACGGACGGCATCAAGATCATAGAGGACGAATTCACGGCATGCGCTTACATAACCACCGACCTTGCCGACAACCAGATCACCGGCTTCAACCCCGGGGCCATGAAGCATTCTTCATCTCTCGATTTCGACAAGCTCAATCCCGAGGATACCATCGCCATCATCTCTCCAGGCAATCTTGAAGACATGGTGAACTATCCGCGCATCTGCAAGCAAAGGGAAATCGGCTACATCTTTGATCCCGGACAATCTCTGCCCGTGCTCGCTGCCGCGGATATTGCAAATGCCGTAGATGGCTGCCGGATACTGATATCAAACGATTATGAACTGGACCTGATCATGAAGAAGACCGCCTTAGGCAAAAAGGATTTGATACGGCGGGCCGGGACTGTCATCGTCACCTTAGGGGAGAAAGGTTCGCAGGTTCTCACGGCGGGAGGTGAGATAAACATCCCCGCCGTTAAGCCGAGGAAGGTGGAAGACCCGACAGGCGCCGGCGATGCATACAGGGGCGGGCTGATAAGCGGACTGATCCAGGGCAAGGATATCGAAGAGTGCGCGAGGATGGGGAGCGTTTGCGCCTCCTTCGCCGTGGAGAGTTATGGGACGCAGGACTACAGATTCGGCACTGAGGAATTTGCAGAGAGGCTCAAGGGATCGTTCTGATAGAACGACCGAGCTCGACATAAAAAAATAACGTCAGGAGAAGATACCACGGCAAAGATGAAAACAGTAAGCATTGAGGCAAAGTCTGATGATAGATTCAAGGGCGAAGTGAAGGCGGGAAACCATACGCTCTATGTCGACCAGCCGACAACAGGCGGCGGGAAAGATGCGGGACCGAACCCAGTCGAATATATGTTCACTTCCCTTGCGGGCTGCATCGCCACGGTGGCACGCATCATTGCCATCCAGAAGAGGTACAAATTGAACGGCATGCAGATGAGGGTTGAGGGGACATTCGATCAGGAGACGATTCTCGGCAAGAGCACGGGGAACAGGCCCGGAGTCGAGGGCATAAATGTTACGTTAAGCATCGATGCGGAGATGACGAAGGAGGAAAAAGAGGCCTTCGTGCATGAAATAGAAAGCAGGTGTCCTGTTTCGGATAATCTCTCCTGTGTAACTCCCATCAAAGTTGAGCTGGCGTAACTCTTAGAACAAAGTGATTGATCGATTTCATGGGCGGTCGGAGGTTTCTTCGACCGCCCTTTCTTTTTACATTCCACCCTGACAGCATAGAAGGCACGGTTCAGTCGTATCCGAGCTCCGCAAGCCTTTCCTCGCTCATCCCGAGAAAATGGGCAACTTCGTGAACCACGGTAATCTCTATTTGTTCCTCAAGTTCGTCCACTGTGTTACACATTTCTTCGAGAGGCTCCTGGAACAGGATGATGGTGTCCGGGTAAAGGGGCGGATAAAGCGCCGCTCTTGGAGCGATGTACCCCTGTACACGCCGAGCAGGGTTTCATGCCGGTCGAGACCCATCTCCGCGCGAATCTCCTTCGAAGGACGCTTCTGGATGGAGATGACGATATTCTTCAGATGATGCCGTATCTCCGCCGGGATGCGCGCAATCGCCTTCTTCACGGCCCGATCAATTTCCGTCTCGCTCAGCTTCAGCGTCTTCATAAAAGGTCCACTATCCAGCAGGATTAAAGTCCGGTACTATATCAAAATATAATCTGGATTCCCGCCGGAGCCTGTCCTCGAAAGTTTTTATCGGGGGCGGGAATGACAAAATGTTGTACCTTTATGCAATCGGGAGTGATGAAGACGCTTCGTGGGCTTCAATTTCCTGTGTAAGCGTCTCCCATGAAGCGTACAGATTTTCAAGTTCACTGGTAATATCATGCAGCTCCTGACTCAGGCTTTTGATCTTCTGCGGATCCCGGTGAGTATCCGGCTCACAGAGAATCTTTTCATTATCCGCCTTCTTCTCTTCGAGACGGATAATTTGATTCTCCAGCGCCTTCAGTTTCGTCTTAAAGTCGCTCATGATGCGCGAGAGCCGGTTTCTTTCCTCAGCCTCGATCCGCTTTTCGTCCTTCGTCTTGAAAGGCCGGCGTCCGGGCGTCGTCTCACTCACTTCAGGAGGTGATGCCGTTGCAGACGGATTGCCGGCCACAGATGCGCCGGTCGTCGCCGCGGCCATTTCACTGCGTTTCTGGATGAAGTAGGAGTAGTTGCCAAGATATTCGTAGCATCGCCCGTCGCGAATCTCGATCACCCTGGTGACGAAGCGATCCAGGAAGAAACGGTCATGGGAAACTATTACCACCGTGCCTGTGTACCCGAACAGGGCATTCTGGAGGATATCTTTTGTCTTGAGATCGAGATGATTGGTGGGTTCATCGAGGATCAGGAAATTGGAATCCTGGAGGAGTATTTTTAACAAAGCAAGTCGCGACTTCTCTCCGCCGGAGAGCACGGAAATCTCCTTATAGATGTCATTTCCGGAGAAAAGAAAAGTCCCGAGGAGGTTCCTTTTTTCCTGATCATTGCTGCGAAGGCCGGTCAGGGAGACATCGTCCCAGATGGTGCGCCCATAGTCGAGATTCTCGGCGCTTTCCTGAGAGAAGAAGGCCATGCTCACGTTGAGGCCGTAGGTCACCTTCCCGGTGGACGGGTCTTCCGTACCGGCAAGAATCCTGGCCAGGGTGGATTTACCTGCCCCGTTGACGCCGACGAGAGCGATCTTTTCACCCCTATGGATTGTCAGGTCAAATGGATTGAAAACGCGGAGGTCCCCATAGCTTTTCCCGACCTGTCTTGCAGATACAACTTCCCTGCCGCTTTTCGGCGCTTCGGGAAATCTGATGTGAACCTGCCTCCTGCTTCTTTCGCTGTCAATGACTTCAAACCGTTCGAGCATCTTGATGCGGCTCTGGACCTGCTTGGCCTTGGTGGCCTTATACCGGAATCGCTCGATGAATTCCTCCGTCTTCTTGATCTCTCCACGCTGAAGGGCCATCTGTTTTTTCAGGGCCTCCAGACGCCGTTCCTTTTCCGCAAGATAGTAAGAGTAGTTTCCTTTGTACACGGTGAGTCGGTGATTGGCAAGCTCCACTATCTGATTAACCATTTTGTCGAGGAACACACGGTCGTGGGCGATCGCAAGGAGGGTGCCGTGGTAATTCTTAAGATAGCTTTCCAGCCACTCCATGCTCTCCGTATCGAGGTGATTGGTTGGTTCGTCGAGGAGCATGATATCCGGGGCGGACAGTAAGATCAGCGCAATCAGGATGCGCATCTTCCAGCCGCCGGAAAATTCAGTGCAGTTCTTCCCGAAATCTTTTTCACGAAACCCGAAGCCGTTTAGTATCTGCTTTGCCTTTGCGTCGAAACGGTAACCCTCGGCGGCCTGAAAACGGGCAGTCGCGGCTTCGTATGCCTTCATTATCTCCTGATACTCGGCCGAGCCCGGATCAGACCGGGACATACGTCCTTCATGATCTTTCAGCATCCGTTCAATATCGTCTATGCCGCTCTTCTTCCTCAGATATTCCATGAGGGGAAAGGGCTCCAGTTCCACCAGGTCCTGGGGCAGATAGCCTATCGTCCTGTTTTTTCTGTTCGGAATCTCTATGCTGCCCTCATCGATATCGACCATCCCGAGGATAGCCCTGAAAAGGGTGGTCTTCCCGGTGCCGTTATCCCCGACGAGACCGATCCTGCTTTTCTCCGGAATCATCCAGGTGATGTTATCGAAGATCGTGTTGTCAGCAAAGGACAGGGAGATGTTGTTTAGATAAATCACTGATTAAGTACCGAATCAGGCTTTCTTAAAGTGGGAAAGTATAGAGAAAAAGGTCGAGACTGTCAATACCGTGATTTAGCTTAACTGTTGATGATCTGAAGAAGGTTGGGGCATGGGACACCATCACATCTTAAATAACGAGCCGGCTTACTCTTCTGATTTTCCAGATATAGGCGATTGTCTCAGGGTCAAATCCATTGTTCAATCTGTTTCCAACTTCACCCGGACCAAGGTTATAGGCTGCCAAGGCCAGTTCCCGGTCCTTAAATTTTTTGAGCAACATCTTATAGTATTTTGTCCCTGCCTTTAGGTTATTTGTGGCACCTTTGACATCATCAAAACCCATTTCCTTGCCTGTCGTTCGCTTGACTCCCATCAGGCCTACAGCGCCGACACTGGACTCGGCATTCTCATCAGTCAAAGATTCGACAATAGCAATAGCCTTGATATCTTCCGGGGAGGCGTAATACTTTCTTGAAATCTGCGCGATTTGGCTGCCATATTTCTTCTCTATAATCAGAGCCAATCTGCGAATCTGTTCGTCGGTAGCCCATACTACAGATTTCACTATGGCCTTCTCTATTCTGTTGTCACGGGCTTCTTGATATAAAGAGGTGTCCCCTACAAATCTGTATTGATAGTTCAGGGCTATTATAACAATAATAGCGATAGCCGCGAAAAGAGAAATTGAAAGTTTGTGCATCATTTATTCTCCTGCATCTGAGCCGCCCAAAGAGCCGGACTTGTCGGTTATGAAGCTCCCAACTCGTAACTGAAATAAGTCAAAATGGGACGATAATACGGGTAGCTTATACAAAGCAAAAGGCACTCGGGTCTATAGTTGCCTATAGACCCGAGTGCCTCTTTTGTTTCCTGGCAATCGTGCTTTTACAGGGCTTTCACGTTGTCTGCTGCCGGGCCTTTCTTGCCCTGCTGAACGTCGAAGCTCACTCGCTGACCTTCATATAACGTCTTGAAGCCCTCGCCTTGAATGGCGCTGTGATGAACAAACACATCACCGCCGTCATCCTTTTCGATGAAACCGAAGCCCTTCTGCTCGTTAAACCACTTTACTTTACCTTCTGGCATCGCTTAAATCCTCCTTTCTCAAAATTTTCTCAAAGTCGGATTACAGTTTTGACAGAAAGAAAAAGGCCACCAAGACCTAAAGGGCACGGTGGCCAACCTTTGCACTTCAATATGTCTGATCCAACTTCTACTGCACCCTATCATTTCTACGGGGCGCAAATGCTGAAGTTATTTTAGTATGGTCAAAGCTGAAAGTCAAGATCTATTTTATCTTTCAATATACAAACGTTTCTTGAACAGACTTAATGATCTTAATCTTCGGCTATGTCATTGGATTCGATACGTTTCTCGTATGATACAACCCTTAGAATTCAGCGCATCCAAGGGGCGGCTATTTAGTCTTTGCCGCACTGATTTCCGTTTTGGATGCCATAAATGCCTTAAGTCTGTGAGCGACGGGATTCACCTCTTTTGCATTTGTCACGCCCCTCGATTGACCTTCGACCAAGTCTTTCAGATTTCCAACAATGTTTTTTAGATACTTTGCCTCATACGCGTCTGCTTAATATTC
>PLMX01000132.1 GCA_003142635.1 Syntrophaceae bacterium
AATATTAAGCAGACGCGTATGATATATAATCTATAAATTGCTTCGCGTAATCTGCATCTTTCACGTAAATTTAGCAAGTGCAGAATTCAGTCAACAGCATACAGCGGCGGGAAAATATCGATCGACAGCCTCCTCCACTTCCTCGAGCCATGTTGCCCGCTGCTTTCGTGTGCTTGTAACAATAACGCCGAATATCCTGCGATGGAAATTCTTCACGCCACAGAGGCCGAATATGCAGTTTTTCCAAAGGGTCTCAAGGGGATCGCCGAATACGTCCTTCTCCCTTTCCTCTGGTGTATTGGACGTATTGAAGACGATCGCAGTATCGGCTTTCAGCAGGCCCTGGGGAATACCTTCGCCGGTGTCACCTTCCTGAAACTCATAGGCCACGCCGGGCCTGAATACCCTATCAACCCATCCTTTCATGATTGCCGGCGGTTGACCCCACCAGTTGGGATGAACTATTACAAATCCCTCTGCAGAAGCCGCTTCCACACAATGTGTTTCGACATGCGGTGTGACCAAGACACCCTGAGGGATTTCCTCTTCCGGAAGGACAGGATCAAACATTTCCTCATAGAGGTCGTGTAAAATGACTTCATGCCCATTTGTTCGTAACTTCCGCGCGGCCGTCTCGGCAATAGCCCGATTAAAACTCTTAATATTAGGATGCGCGACAACTACCAACACCTTCATTAATCTTAACCTTTTTACTTCTGAAATAGTGCGATTCCTGCAGACCTCGTGCTGCATAATGGAACCACGGCGGACATGGAGTCTATGCTCTTGTCAACTGCCGGTATTTGATACGGTGCGGCTGGTCAGCCGCAGCGCCGAGGCGCATCTTTCTATCCGCCTCATACTCCGAGTAGTTTCCGTCAAACCAGACCGCTTTGCTGTCACCCTCAAAGGCAAGGATGTGGGTGGCGATGCGGTCGAGGAACCAGCGGTCATGACTGATCACAACCGCACAGCCAGCAAAGTTCTCGAGAGCTTCCTCCAGCGCCCGCAAGGTATTCACATCAAGATCATTTGTTGGCTCATCCAAGAGAAGAACATTGGCTCCTTCTTTCAGCATCCGGGCCAGATGGACACGGTTTCTTTCGCCTCCGGAGAGCATGCCGACCTTTTTCTGCTGGTCCGTACCTGAAAAATTGAAACGTCCGACGTAGGCACGGGAGTTCATTTTGAGGTGGCCCAGCTCTACCTGTTCCTGCCCGCCAGAGATCACTTCCCAGATGTTTTTGGCCGGATCAAGAACATCACGGCTCTGGTCCACGTATGAAAGCTTGACCGTCTCCCCTATTCTGATCGTGCCCGAGTCCGGTTTTTCCTGGCCTGTGATCATTCTAAACAGAGTTGTTTTCCCCGCCCCATTAGGGCCGATCACGCCGACAATCCCACCGGGAGGGAGGGAAAACGACATCCCCTCTAAGAGAAGACGGTCACCGTATGCCTTTCTCACCGCATCTGCCTCAATGACTACCTGACCCAGTCGCGGCCCGGGCGGGACATATATCTGCAGGTCTCTCCCATGCTTCTCCCCTTCCTCCTTTAAGAGCGCTTCGTAGGAGCTGATGCGGGCCTTGGACTTCGCATGCCTCCCCTTCGGTGACATGCGTATCCACTCCAGTTCGCGCTGCAACGTCCGCTGACGCTCGGTTTCCTTCTTCTCCTCCACTTCCAGGCGTTTCTGTTTCTGTTCCAGCCATGATGAATAGTTGCCCTGCCATGGGATTCCCTGCCCGCGATCCAACTCCAGGATCCAGCCTGCCACGTTATCGAGGAAATACCTGTCGTGGGTCACCGCAATGACAGTGCCGTGGTAACGCTGCAGGTGGTGCTCCAGCCAGGCGATTGTTTCAGCATCAAGATGGTTGGTCGGTTCATCGAGAAGAAGTATGTCCGGCTTCTGGAGCAGCAGCCTGCAGAGGGCCACACGCCGCCTCTCTCCACCGGAAAGCACCTTCACGAGAGTGTCGCCAGGCGGGCAGCGAAGGGCATCCATGGCCATTTCCAGTCTGGCATCGATGTCCCAGGCATCGAGTGCGTCGAGTTTCTCCTGAACCTCTCCCTGACGTTCGATGAGTTTGTTCATCTCATCGTCAAACATCGGTTCACTAAATCGCTCGGTAATCATGTTGAATTCATTTAGAAGAGCAACAGTTCCCTGCACGCCCTCTTCTACGATGGCCCGCACAGTCTTCGCCTCGTCCAGGCGTGGCTCCTGTTCGAGAAACCCGACGGTGTGGCCCGGGGACAGGACCGTCTTACCGTTGAATTCCTCGTCAACACCCGCAAGTATGCGCAAGAGAGAGCTCTTGCCGGAACCGTTAAGACCGAGGACGCCTATCTTGGCGCCGTAGAAATAGGAGAGATAGATGTCTTTGAGCACTGCTTTCTTGTCATAATACTTGGAGACACCGATCATGGAATAAATTACTTTAGTCGTTTCATTGGACATGCGACCCGATAATCTCCTTCCGTCATCAACAAAAATTATGCCTCCCGTCCATTTTCCAGACGGGGCGGCTTAAGTTATCGTCCGTCATCCGGTGCGACAAGATAACGGTCGATTATTGCTCCTGTGCTTGTAATGAGTTCAGAAAAAGCCTCTTCATTTCTATTATCCTTTATAATGAACGGGATGGCTTGCACTTCAGCCGAAAAGACATGCTGCAGCAATCTTACTGTATCGCGTTTCCTCTGTTCAACTTTCTCCGGCGCGCTGTAGCTGTTCCCCTTCTGTTCATTACATCCGAAATCGTCGATAAGCAAGACGCCCTTAACTCCGCCCACATCCAGTCCGTTTTTGAGAATTCCCCAGAACCGAAAATTGTCCTTATGAAAACCGATATCCGCGGAATTAGCCACAATAACCGCTGTACTGCCGGGAGCGGCCACGGCTGCTCTGGCCGCGACCGCATGGATATGCAATTCTTCAAGAAATTGCAAGATGTAACCTGTCGCTTCTGCGTAATGATCCGTAGCAATGATCGCTCTTACGGAAGGATGCCTATTTAGCTTATCCAAAACGGGCTGCCAGCGGCCGTCGATTCGTGAATGGCTGAGATAGCTATCTACAAATAAGGACGCCGCATCAGAAATATTCACGCGGGCGTCGTCGGACACATTCTGGAGAATAGCGTTTATCCTATCCGCTATGACTTTCTTATATCCTGCCTCCGTCGTGCTCCCTTCCATCCAGGTAGGATTTACGATCTGTTCCCAGAATATGCCGGGGCTCGTGACTCCGAGGTCCGCCAAACCACTTTCCCTTAGTTGCTTCATCAAGTAATCAGACTGGCCGAATAGCGCAGATTTCAGACTGAGGGTTCCCGAGTAGTCAAAAATGATCAGTTTTCTTGGAAGCATACAGGAATCCCTATGCCCCCCGCCTCTTTAAGGCAGACTGGATGATTGCATTAATTTCCCGGGAAGCACGCAGAGGATCGGGGGCCGCACAGATGGCGGAGACAATCGCAATGCAGTCGGCTCCGGCTATCACCACATCTTTGGCATTCGATGCGTTCAGGCCGCCGATTGCAACCAGCGGGTGGCGTGAATAGGCCTTAATTCTCGCGAGCCCTTCCAGGCCCCAGTTCCCTTTCGTGTCGGTCTTGGTTGGTGTCTCAAAAACCGGGCTGACACCGAGGTAATTGATATCGAATGCCTCCGCCTCTACCACGTCATCCCATGTTTCTACGGAAAGACCGATGATGGCCCTGGGCCCCATGAGTTTCCGGGCTTCGGCATAAGGCATGTCGCCCTGCCCGATATGGATTCCATCGGCCCCGCTGACAAGTGCCACGTCAATGCGGTCGTTTATGATGAGAGGCACACCGAATCTGACCGTTAGCGCCTTCATCCTCCGCGCCTCTTCCACAAAAAAACGGGTGGACATATCTTTTTCACGGAGCTGTATGCAGGCTGCTCCGCCCACGAGGGCCTGGCATGCCACGTCTTCGAGTGATCTGTTGCCGCATAATCCGCGGTCTGTAACCAGGTATAATCCGCGCACGATCAACCTTCTATCTTGAGGTAATGCTTTATGTCCTTTTCTGAGAGCCCATAGAGTGCATCGAGAAATCTGACCTGCAGCATTCCCGGACCTGCTGCATTTTTTACAGCGATTTCTCCGGCTATGCCCATAACCGCCATTGCCTGGACCGCCGCCTCGGCGTAGGCGCGATTAACGGAAGCAAATGCCCCGCATATTGCCGTTGCAATGCATCCCATACCGGTAACCTTCGTCATCATGGGGTGACCGTTTTTGACCTTGGTAACATCGTCTCCGTAAATGATATAGTCCGTCTCTCCGCTGACGCAGACGACACTTCCGCAAGACTTGTTTAACTTATGGGCGATGTCCACTGCGGAATGTGAGGAGGCCGTGCTCTCTACCCCTTTTGTCTTTGCATCCTCTTCCATGAGGGCCATGACCTCCGAGGCGTTGCCTCTGATGATAGCCGGCGGCGCTTCCCGTATTAGTTCCTTCGCCGTAATGGTGCGGTATGCGGTTGCCCCCGCGCCGACGGGGTCCAGAATGATCGGGATGTTCACTTTCCTGGCTTGGTCAACGGCGAGAAGCATTGCTCTTATCCAATGCGGGCTTAGGGTTCCGATATTAATGACCAGAGCGCCGGCGATGTTAACCATCTCCTCCATTTCCTCCTCCGCATGGGCCATAACCGGCGAAGCCCCGATGGCAAGCAGCGCGTTGGCGGAGTTGTTCATGACCACATAATTGGTAATATTGTGGATCACCGGCGAATTTTCTCTGATCTCCTTGACTGATGACCAGATACTGGATACAGAAACCTTCATACGACAACTCTCCTTTTCTCCGTAAACTCCATTTTCGGGTTGCGTCGTGTCCCCCGTCACATCGATTGCATATTTTTAAATGTATCATATAATGTATACGGATGTAAACGGGATGAAGCTTTCAATATGTGTTTTTATCGGGTTGTGCAATTTCATCAAATATAGTAGCTTCTATGCCGCTATAACTTACACGCAGGAACGAAAGATCATTTTGGATTCCACGGCGTGATATCACGTATGAGTAAGATCAAAGAGATTATTGAAACGGTAAATGAGAATCAGGAGATTGCGAAAAAATTCTTCGAGATCGAGACTAGTATTTTATCCATTCTCAATTTCAAGGACTTTCTCGAAAGACTGCTCACGGAAATCCAGGACAAGATGGCGATTCCCTATGTATGGATGGCGTTAATAGAAGAGAGCGACTTTGCGGAGATGCTGCAAAAAGCGGCAACGTCGGAAATCCTGAGAGATCGCACGAGCCTGATTGGAAGAAACCATTTTCTCAGAGTCATCAACAATAAGACAGAACCTATACTTGTTAATAATGATCTAACGGCTTTCCACGCATTGATTCCCCGTCAGTACAAACATCACATCCGGTCTCTTGCCATTGCTCCCCTGACGCTGGACGGTGGGATCATCGGCAGCCTGATTCAAGGCGACAGCTCCAAATCCCGTTACTGCCCTGATATGGATGCAACATTGCTAAAAAGGTTGGCAACCATTGTTTCCATCTGTCTTTCCAATGTTATGGCTCATGAAAGACTCAACTTTCTGGCATCGAGAGATTCGCTGACGGGGTTGTTGAACCGCCGGGTTCTGGAAGACATAGTGAAGAGAGAGTTTGACCGGGCGGTAAGGTACAGGACGCCGCTTACGGTTGTATTTCTCGATGTAGACGATTTTAAAATGGTGAATGACCGCAATGGTCATGACGCCGGTGATATTGTGCTGAAGTATGTGGCGACTCAATTGCTGTCCATGACGCGCGCAAGCGACGTTGTCGCAAGATTTGCGGGCGATGAGTTCATCATCATCCTTCCCAATACACCGGTAGATGAAGCCTCTGAATTTGCAACTCGCATGCAGACCTTTTTTATCAATCACCCTCTGGACTTTGAGGGTACTCCGATCCGGATCTCGGTAAGCTATGGATTATCGCACCTGGAAGACGGTGCTTATGATGCCATGTCGCTCCTGAAAAAGGCGGACAAGATGCTTTACAGCGCGAAGATGGAAAAAAACACAAGATATTCCTATTTCTAATTCCATTAACTCTTGCCGCCGCCAAGCCTTTCCCGCAACTGTTCGATAAGTTTTACGGCGGAGGAGGGCTCCTTCAGCCTCACGGCGCCGATGATGTAACGGCCTGACCGCTCTACGAACACCCCTCCGTACAAAGGATCCACAGCCACCATCGTAACGTAATCTCGCCCTTCTTGCAGCTGCACTTTTTCCCCTTCTGCCTTCAGGTAAGAATGATATCGATCAAAGGCCTCTCTTGCAGCAGAGACGGAATCTTCGGGCACCAGGAACACCTGGGCGCGTTCGCCTTCGAGAAGCGCGTCCGCGATGATGCCCCGACGGAAAAAGGCATACCCGAGGAGGCTCTTAGCGATATACCGTTCGGTCCGCGGAACAATGCCCGGTATATTCAGGGCCTCAAGTTCCCCGGCGGGCCGGGCATTGGATGGGAGCTTCTCTGATACAGACTGCGCGCACGCCAGAAATACATCCTGTCTCAGACCGGTCGCGCCCGTAACCTGAAGCCTCACAAAATACCTGTCCTGGTAAAACATCAACTGGGACGAAGACACAAATCCTTCGGCACCTACTCTAACACTTGGAGCATCCGCCTTCCGGTAGTTGGAGTAGATTCCAAAGGCATCGAGCGGGGAGGCCATTCTGTATACGTCGGCCACGATCCATACTTCCGAATCATTTCCGTTCATATACGTGGCGGTGGCGAGCATATCAAACCCATAAGGAAAATAGAGCTCCGCTTCGCCGTTGATATGATCGAACAGAGTGTCTTTGTCGAATAGCGCCTTGTCCTTCAACGTCCAGCCTTGAACACAGCCATAAGCAGGCAAAAGATTTTCCATGGCTCCATCCGCGGCAGAGACCGGAACCCATGCATGGATGATCAAGAAGAAAATGCATACGGCGATTGAGGAGACCACTCCCATGCGATTCATTGATATGCCCCCTGTCCGGCAAACGCGCATCGTTTCTCTAAGCGAGTAATCTCCTCGCCCTGTCCATCTTCATGGCAATGTCAAGCCCGTGCACGCATCTGGCCACACAATCCGGACAGTCAAGGCATGCGGATGCTGAGACGGATGCCGGTATCTCGCCGTATGTGGACCGTGCAAGACCGGCTTCTTTGTATCCTTCTTTGTACATGAGGCAGCGGTTGATCGTACTGATCTCTACACCCTTCGGACATGTAGTTTCACATTCTCCGCAAAGGTGGCAGTAATAATGTTTCACAGCGGCGCCGTAACGCTTCAGGATGAATTTGTCGAGGGACCCGAATTTCATCCCCATCACCGCAATGTCTTCCCGGAGCTCCGCCATGTCTCTCATGCCGGGAATGGCCGCCGTGATGTGCGTATTCTGAAGAGCCCATTTTAAGGCTGCCTGGTGAGGACTGCCGGGACCCAGCGCGCCGGTATCGTAACCCCCCGCCTGCGTCTTCATGGCAATAATCCCTATGTTCGCCTGGGCGGCCCTTGCTATTGCTTCCTTCACATCCGCGCTGCTCTTGAAATTGTAGCCTACGAGAGCCGTGTCGAAGAACCTGCCGCGGTCATCCACGAGGGCGTTGAGGACCTCCGCCTGACCCTTGTGTGTTGTGACCCCGAAGAATCGGACCTTGCCCTGCTCTTTCAGTTTTGTGAACGCCTCTCGCGTCTCCGGGATCAATATGCGGTCTTTGTTTTCAGCGGTAAGATTATGGAGCTGGATGACATCAACATAATCTGTTCCCAGCGCCCTGAGGCTCGTCTCAACGTCATTGAAGATGGCCTCTTTTGTATGCGAGTCAGGCTTCGTCTTCGTTGCCACATATATCTTGTCACGCCTGCCTTTCAATGCCTTCGCGACGATCTCCTCATTCTTGCCGCCCATGTAGCGTCGCGCCGTATCCACATAGTTCACGCCGTGATCAAAGGCGACGTTCATCACTTCCGCTTCCGGCGTCAGCATTGCTCCGAAGCTTACTATCGTGATCCGCATGCCGGTTCTGCCGAGGGTTCTGTATACGGGCGGAGGAAAGACGAAGGACTCCGCGGATGCATATTCCATGGCATTAGCCAGGCCTTCCCATCCTATTAAAGACGATGTTGTTCCTGCCAGACCGACCTTGAGGAAATCCCTCCTGTTTATTCCCGCATATCCTTTTTCTTTGTGCATAGCGTCCTCCATCATATTACCCGGCGATGATTATCCTTTACCCTTGTATGCCGTGAGCACACGCAGTATTTCTCGGATGTCAGGAAGCTCCCTGATAGGATAGACCTTGACGAAGGTGATCTTCCCCGTCTCGTCGACAATGACATTGGCCCTTTCCGAAAATCCCTCTGCGCGGAGCAGACCCATGGACTTCGCAACGCCTGCGTGGGGCCAGAAATCAGCGAGGAGTCTTGTGTTCTTGATCCTCAGGCTTTTCGCCCAGGCCGCCTTGGAGGGCACGCTGTCCACGCTTAGACCCACGGCCACAGTATTGAATCTATCTAAAGACCGCTTATTCTTTTCCAGAGACTGCATCTGCTTTGCGCATATGGGTGTCCAGGCGAGGGGATGAAAAGACAAGAGCACCTTTTCCCCTCTGTACTCCGAAAGGTGGAAGTCCTGACCATTCTGATCCTTCAAGGAAAAGTCCTTCATTTTTTTGCCTTGTTGCACTACTTTTTTTTCCGCCATGGGGAACCTCCCTTTTTTTTATGCGACAAAAATACGTTTATTTTGCGGCAAGTATAATCACAAGCGTGATACCGAATTGGACGGATAGGATTTGAATCAAGTGTGACATAAATTAACTTCCAATGTAAAGAACAGTTTGAGATATGTCACTAAAAACTTCGTCGCCGAATTGAATCCGGCAGCGAGCGAATGACGAACTACTGTTCCTTAGAATCGAAGATTATCCACAGCAAGCTGCGGAGAGCTTCAAAATCTTCGCTGCATAAGGCATACAACCGCATGGCCTTTCAGATCTTAATAGATAGAATTCACTGCCGGCCGCGTGGTTTTGGGGGAGGTACATAGGGGCTATCCAGATATTTCCTTGCCTCCACCTGTGCAAAACCTTCCCCGCCTGGCTCTGCCAGGGCCCTGTTATAGTATTCCTCCGCCTGCTCCCTCTCCTTGAGAGCGTCGTGTATCATCCCCACACGCACGAGGGCCCATGCGCGAACCCGGGCGTTATAGGGCGCCTTATCCTTAAGTGTCTTTTCAAGATATTCGGATGCCTTGGTATATTCTCCCTCGTTGAAAAAGATTCTTCCCATTAACTGATCGAGACGCGGCTGAAGTTGGGGAACAAAGGGGGGCGTGTGTGCTTGAATACCTTTTTCGATCTCACGGGCTATGGAGAATGCCTCCTGGCATTGGTGGAGCTCAGAGAGAGCATTTGCTAAAGCAAAGGAAAAGTTATAATTGCGGGGAAACTTTTTTCGGAGCTCGCGGGCAATGGGAAGAGCCCGGGCTGGTTGTTTCTCAAAGTTCACATACACCGACGTGAGTTCAGACTGCGCAAGCTCTCTGAGGAGATCACCCTTCTGCGCCGCCAATTCCAGCTCCTGAAGCCCCTTCCTGCTGTCTCCGGAAGCAATCAGGAGGGAAGAAAAAAAACGGGCCAGGGGGGGGAGATGGTCGAGATGGTAATGGAGGAGGCCCATGAGAAAATACGTGTCATAATTTTGTGGATCTTCTTTCTTTGCTTTTTCCAGGTATTCCCAGATATTCGATGTCTCCTGCGCTACGATGCGATACTGTTTTTGCCCGATGGCCCAGCGGACTTTGATAATCTTCGCCATGGCCGTGGCAAAGTAGGCCTGCGCGTCATTAGGATTCTTCTCAATCCTGCTCTGGCCCCGGGCCGTAGCTTCGCCGACGTAGCGAAGCATGGACTCCTGATACTTCTCCCGTTCTTTCTGATCGAGACTAATCTCATAGAAGAACAAGTTCTCGAGAGCAGAAAAAGCATAGCCAATCGGGTTATCCCGATCCAGGTCCACAGCCTTCTGCAGACAGGCGCCCGCGCTCTGCGGCTCAAGGTTGAAAACTTTTTCAACTCCCTGCCTGAGATAGGAATGGAGCTGGTTCGGCCTCAATTGAGCTGCCGCCGCCCCAGCTTGGGGAGCGGAGATTACAGGGGATAAGCAAAGGGCAAGTAAAAGAATTGCCGTCCTTCTCTTTTTCATGGTCTGTATTCTTCTTACAGGTTCTTGGAGATGAATTTCAACATCTGTTTGAAGACCCCTTCAAGGATGTCCCGCCGAATAAAATAATCCGGCATCTGATTATAGAAATAATCGGCGACGGCCTTGCCGGCGGCATCGATATCACCGCCACACCTGCGGTATAGATCCTCCATGACGGCCTTCCATTTGACGCCTTCCTTAACGGTCAGGCCAAGGAAACCGGATGCCTCATCCCCGGTGATATAGCCGTAATGGTCGCCGCAGAGGTAGGATACCGGCAGGGGCTTCAATTTTTCCAGGCTAACCAGATACTGCGTGATATTTGTATTCATGGAAGGGAAGCAGAAGTCCTTGTAAGGAATCCCTGCGGCATCGGAGGCGAACATGATTTTTCTTTCGGGCTCGTAGGCAGTAATGGAACAGTTGGAATGGCCGGGGGTATCCATTATCTGCAGCGTGACACCGCCGAGGTCTATCTTATCTCCTTCGGCTAAGGCGAGACCGGTAATGTCATCGCGCCAGTCGAGATCATCGGCCGCAAGGGCGCTCTCGGCGCCCCACCATGTCGCACTGAGTTTACTATAGCTGTTCATAACCTCGATAGCTTTAGGCATGGAGAATATCTTCCAGGCCGGCGCCGAGGCGTACACATCTATCCCGGGATATTTCCGCTTGAAATATGGAACGATTCCTACATGATCGAAATGCGAATGTAGGATCAGTATTTTACCGATTTTTTCCGCGTCGATCCCAAATGTCTTCATCTGTTCCAGAACGTCGGGGAGTATGTAGCTCATCGCCCCGTTAATCAGGATTGCATTGTCTCGCCCTTCAAAAATATAGATTCCCGCTTCCTCACGGCCCAGATACCAGAGATTCTCCGTGACCTTTCCCGCCTTTCTGAATCGCATAAATTCCACCTCCATGCGCGGCCATATCTCTGTTAATATGCATTCTTCCGATTACTCGCAGATTATCGTTTGGACACTCCCTTTTCTTCCAGACGTGCAAGCCGTTCTTCGATTTCCTCCAGTTCTTTTCGCGTGGGAATATTCAGACGCCTAAAGAGGCCCGTTACCGTCTGTTCCATCTTATCTTCCAAATCTTTTTTTGCCTGCTTTGATTTTTCCACGAATTCACTGACCGCCTCTCGCGCCTCCTTCTCCGTCATTTCTCCTTTCTTGACGAGTTCATCCATAATCTCCTGGACTTTTTCCGTGGTCATTATTGCCAACCCGGCGCCGGCCAATGTCATTTTCCTGATATAGTCAAGCATTGCCATACCCCCTTTGTATTTGGATAGTTTTATTTTAAATTCTCTGTCAGGAAATGTCAATGTAATGGTTCGAGGCCCATATGGTATTTGCACTCAGCGACCACGTATGATAAACAGCGGTCACCATCAATGAGCAAAGAATAATAGGCAGGGTCATGCATGGACGTCGCTGAACTTATAAGCAAGGCAATAGCAGAAGGGAGATCTGCCCTGACAGAGGCGGAATCCAAAGAATTGCTCGTAAATTATGGTCTGCCTGTGGTTGATGAACGTGTTGCCGCGAGTGTGGACGAGGCCGCTATAGAGGCTGAAGCCGCCGGTTTCCCCGTCGTTGTAAAAGGTCTCGGCGCCCGGCTTACACACAAGACGGAACGCGGCCTTGTCAAGCTGAGCTTGAAAAGCGCGGAAGAAGTCCGAAAAGCCGCCCGGGAAATTGCCGAGGCTGCGGGTGATGACCTGGAAGGATTTCTCATATACCACATGGTGGAAGGTAGACGGGAATTCATGGCGGGTCTTTTTCATGATGCCCAATTCGGTCCGGTTGTCATGTTTGGTTTGGGAGGCATCTTTGCCGAGGCACTCGCCGACGTGACGTTTCGCATAGCACCCCTCGATGAAACACACGCGTATGACATGATAAAAAAGATCAGGGCCGTCGACCTATTGGGAAAGTTTCGCGGTGAGGCGTCGGCAAAAAGTGAACAGATCGTCAGCATCCTTCTCGGTCTATCCAGGCTTGGAATGGAACATCCGGAAGTGCGGGAGGTAGATATCAATCCCCTGCTCGTCGGGCCCGATGGCCGGGTGACTGCCGTAGATGCGCTGGTCATTGTCGGAAATATTCCTCAAAACAAATCTCTGCGTCCACCGGCGGATAAGATGGCAATGCGCGATTTCTTTAATGCCCGCTCAATTGCCTTTGTCGGCGCGTCTGCGACGTTCGGTAAATGGGGATATACTCTCTTCACTAATGCGGTTGCCGGTAATTTCCGAGGTGAAATTTATCTGGTTAATCCTAAGGGCGGTGAAATTGCAGGGTGGCCTGTCTTCAAATCTTTGGCAGATACCCCCGGGCCCGTGGACCTTGCTGTGGTAACGGTCCCTGCGGCAAAGGTTACAGACCTCATTCCGGAGCTTAAAGGAAAGGGCATCAAGAGCATGCTCGTGGTAACGTCGGGTTTCAGTGAGGCGGGGAAAAAGGGAGCGCAACTGGAGGAGCGGCTGGTGGAAGAGGCGCGTGCGGCCGGAATTACAATTCTCGGACCCAACACAATGGGGATATGCAATCCCCATGAAAATCTCTTCTCCCTGTATCAGCATGTACGGCCGAAGTCAGGCTCGACGGCGCTCGTTGCTCAATCTGGCAATCTCGGCACACAGCTCTTGATGTTTGCCGAGAGTGAAGGGATCGGGATACGGGCGTTCATCGGATCCGGAAATGAGGCGATGATCACGATCGAAGATTATATGGAATTCTTCGAAATTGATGACCTGACAAAGACAGTTGTACTATACGTAGAAAGCCCCAAAGATGGCAGACGGTTCTTCGAATCAGCCAGGAGAGTTTCCCGAAAAAAGCCTGTTCTCATGCTCAAAGGCGGCCGCACACGCGCTGGCAACCTCGCCGCCGCCAGTCATACGGGCGCATTGGCCTCCAATACTGAGGTCTTTAAGGCCGCATGCCGCCAGGCAGGAGTCGTCATGGGAGAGACTTCCATGGACCTCCTTGATCTTTCCGCTGCATTCGCGTCGCTCCCGTTGCCACAGGGTAATAAGGTGGCAATAATGACTCTGGGCGGGGGCTGGGGAGTGGTTACGGCCGATCTGTGCATGGAATATGGGCTGGAAGTGCCCGAACTTTCATCTCGTATAATATCACGGATCGATAAAGTCCTTCCTCCCTACTGGAGCCGGTCGAATCCGGTAGACCTGGTCGCAGAAATGGATCTCTCCGTTCCCATGATACTCATTGAAGAACTGCTGAAGTGGGATGGGTGCGATGCGGCAATTCACCTTGGCATACTTGGCAGGCTGGTATTTGTAAAGCGAATGATCGAATCCTCACAGTTAGCTGATCGGACCTGTGACCGTAAGGTTTTGGGAGAAATTGTTCGTCGGGTAGCTGATTTCGAACTCAGTTACGGTGAACACGTAGTTCGCCTGATGGAGAAGTATGGCAAACCCATTCTGGGTGTCTGCCTTCTTTCCGATGAAAATGCCCGTGCCATTAAAGAGATCGAGGGAAAGGAATATAAAGGGGTGACTTTCCTGACACCGGAGCGAGCAGTAAAGGCGCTTGCCGGCATGTATTCGTACAAATGCTGGCTGGACCTTGAAGGGATATCAATACATAATCGATAGCTAAGCTATCTCTTTTTCGGTTGGCTTTTTGGGAAGTCGAGCGCTATGACAGACGGCGACTATCCAGACGGTCTTCTGTTTCACGCGATAAATAAACCGGCATGGTGCTATCGCCACTTCCCGGAAGGGGAGATCAGGAAATTCGGGCAGCGCCGTACCGGACCCGGGAAACCGTTTGAGCCGTGACAAGGTCTTTTCTGCCTTCTTCCGAAATGCACTTGCGGCAGATGTACCTTCCATATCGATTGAGGTAATAGCTCGAAGAAAATGGTTTCGTCCGGAAGGAGTAAAAAGAACTCTCAAACAATCCTCCTATTTCAGTAAGGCATCCGCATCTGCAAGGACGTGACTGAGATCATAACCCTTGCCTGTTTCGATCTCCTTTTCACCGCGGGCGAGAAGGCGTAGAATTTCCATTTCTTTTTGCGATTTTTCGTAGGCCTCCATGCTGACCACAACTGCGGCCGCTCTTCCCCTTTGGGTGATGACAACGGGTTGCCGTGAAGATTTCACGCGCTTCAGCACGGACGACGCCGCCTGGCGAAGATCGGTAATCGGTATGATGTTGGGAATCTTGGTCATTATCGTCACCCCCTGAGATACGTTTAACAGTACTGCCAAATGCAACAATAAGCAAGCTCTATATCTGCAAATAAAATAGGGTTGGGAATTAGGCAAAAACTCTCATCAGGCTTTGCTGCGATCTTCCACCTTCAATTCGAGGACGACGCGCCCCCATCCTCCGCACGCCACGCCGACATCAAAGCACCCGGCCCGCTTGAATCTCATCTCATTCGGGTCAGCGCCTGCGTAAAGGAATTCGGTTGCTGTAAAAATCTGAGGCATAATCACACTCAATGCATAGATGCATATCCTCTTGGGAGAGAGTGCCGAGAGAAGATTTCCCGCGCTGTCAAAGCAGAACCGGTCACCTACCTTGTGCTGGCTGTTGCATCCGTGCGAGTCCACCACTTCTGCAATGATTGTCTTATTCATCAGCTCCGGCACCATGGATAAGATTTCCTCATTCCGCGGATTGTCCCGAAATATTTTCATCTCTGCATCAGTGTAGCCCAGACGTTTTTGTATCATTTGCCATTTTTGGGTCTCCCTCGTTTTGTCGCCAGTGCTCATACTCTTTCTCCTCATCTTACTTGCGAAGTAATATTTTTACTTTTTCCCAAGATTCAACTCCGCCCGCGATTACCTGGAAGAGCGGGTGAGCCCGCGGTTTCTTGACTGCAAGAATTTTCTTGTATCGTGCCGGATCCCGCAATTTCATTTTCGTCTTAAGGTGATTCAGCTCATACTTGAGCTGCCTGTCTGTAACGGGGATTTTCGGGCATTGTTGCTTGGGGCCAATCT
This sequence comes from Syntrophaceae bacterium, assembly GCA_003142635.1. Classification (GTDB taxonomy): domain Bacteria; phylum Desulfobacterota; class Syntrophia; order Syntrophales; family UBA2185; genus Fen-1135. Next base: position 15,262 of record PLMX01000132.1, read on the forward strand.
TGGCCACATCAAAATGGTATCCACGCCTGACGGCTTCCTCGTAAACGAACCGAATATAACAATCCGTCGCAACCGTGGGCTGCAGATGAGCATTAAATCTATCCAGCTGAGGATGATTCTTATAGCCTTTTGTCTGGTGCTGCAAAACCTTTCGGGCAAGCAGGCCTTCCCGCCAGAGAGCGACGAGTCCCCTCGCATCAAGGTAACTGGGATGCAATGACCACAAGCGCATGGGCTGCATCTCCGCCTTTCCTTAGCATAGACGTCTGTTATATGTTTATGCTTGCTTCCCGGTCACACGCGCAATCACTACTTTTATTACTGTGGTCTTTGTCACTACGTCTTCCGGAAATATATATTCCTTGTCTGAATACTGAGCCATGATAATTCCCAGGGCTTTCTTTTTGTCTTCCTGATTATCCACGATCTCTGCGGTTCCAAATCCGATGACGCTGCGATACTTGATTCCCCAGCGACAGCCCTGCTCCGCTTCCCTCATCCCCTCAGGAATATCGAACTCAAAACAAACGCGGCTGTTCTTCCGAAGAATGTCGATCTTTCTCCCGTCGGAGGCGCTGTGGAAATAAAGTGCCTCCCCGTCATATCCAAAGCACAGAGGGACGATATAAGGTTCTACACCATCAGACAACCCCAGACGGCATACCAGACAATGCCGGATTATGGCATCAATCACTGCTATATCTTTGATTTCCCGCTCGCTTCGCCGCATCGTCCTCTCACTGTTTTTCAGGCAAGATAATTGTAATCCGTTCTCAGTTTACCTTCTTCGTTATTTCCTTGGTTTTCTTATAGAGCTTACCGTTGAATTGCCAAATGCTTTGTCGGGACCAGCCGGCACTCTCAGTCAATATTATAAGATCATATAATTCCTTATGTTTTGCCTTACCGATTGTTACAGAATAACCACCGTCCGAGAGAACTATCACAAAGGAATCTCCAGCATGACGGAGCACCCATATCGGTCCAAGGGCAGCATCCCATCCACTTGCATCCTGCGTCGTGACGATCAAGTCGGTGGCTTGTCCCTTTCCATTAAGATCAACGGATTTGCCGACAAACTCGCATTTCTGCAGGTCCGCGTCTTTCGCTTCGGCGTGACGAATTACAACCTCGGCACTGTGCGGAACTGCGGATAGGTCGTCGTCTTCAATGGTAAAAGTCTGGACATTCCAAGAAGTCGAGGCAACCATTAACAAACCCAAGATGAGCAAATTCAGTTTCATATATTATTTCGCTCTTAGTTTATTGATAGATGAAGTTTAAAATACTATCTTTTCAGAAAATTACAAGTGTTTTCATAATTATAGTTGAATGCGTGCTTAATTATTTCGGGTGCGAGGGAATTCTTTTTCTGGTAGAAAAAGCCCCTTGCCATAGAAGGCGGAGCGGTGTATTTACCGGGTCACTTGATTGTTTGAAAACTTACAAATCAGCAAGCTGCAGGAAAAGTTTACTATGAGTGAAAAGAAAGTTGCCGTTGTCTTTCCCGGTCAAGGGGCACAGCGGCCAGGAATGGGAAAGGATTTCTATGATAATGTCACTGTATGCCGTGAGGTCTATGAAGAGGCATCGCAGGCGGCAGGATGGGATATTGCTGCCATGTGTTTCAGCGACGATCAACGCCTCGGCTTGACGGAGTTTACCCAACCATGCATTTTAACTACGGAAATTGCCATATTCCGCGGTTTGGAAACCCTTTTTCGATTCTCACCGACCCTCTTTGGCGGTCACAGCCTCGGCGAATTTACCGCGTTGGTCGCCGCTGGCGCTCTTCCGCTGTCTGAAGCTGTACGCATCGTACAGATCCGCGGCCGCCTGATGCAGGATGCCGTGCCCGTCGGTCGCGGGACCATGGCTGCTGTGATCTCCAATAATCTGGATATAGAGGCGGTTCGCCTGTCATTGCAGGATCTCCCCATCGACATCGCAAATATCAATTCCGCCAATCAGATAGTTATCAGTGGTACGGCTGATGCGATGCCGGAGGCAGAGGCGAGGCTACAGGAAACACTGGCCAAGGCCAAACCCTTTCGCTTTATCCTTCTTAATGTAAGCGCACCATTTCATAGTCGTTTTATGAGCACAATTGTCGAGCCCTTTGAGGAAATACTGCGGGCCGTTGGTAAGGGGATAGTTCAAGATAAGTCAATGACAGTGACCTCAAATTTCAGGGGGATATTTCATTCAGGCCTGTATGAGGATCTAATTTACAATCTGGTCTCCCAGCTGAATCACTCCGTCCTATGGGTGGACAATATGAAGACCCTTGCGTCGCATACGGATACGATCTATGAAGTCGGCCCCGGTCGGCCCTTGCGCGATTTTTTTAAGACTATAAATATAACATGCACATCGATTACAACGCTCGCAGCGGCTGAGAAGACATTTAAGAAAAGCGGTTGACGTCTGTGAAAAAGTTCTTCTTCATGGGAATATGCGTCTTTCTTCTTGCATTCGGTGCCATTTCTTTCGTTTGGGTGGAGTCTATTCTGCCCGTCGCTTGTACCTCGCCGGGATATGCGTCTTCACTTGATACGGGTTTGAACCTCCCCCCCATCGACACATCGGGAACCAGCCTTCACAATATCCGGGTAGTTAATGTATATCCGCACGATCCTGCTGCCTTCACGCAGGGGCTGGTATTCCACAATGGATATATCTACGAGGGAACGGGGATTGGGGGACAGTCGAGCGTACGCAAAGTTGAACTCGCGACAGGCAGGGTTTTAAAGAGTCAAAGTCTCGCGGCGGAATATTTCGGTGAGGGCATCACTATCTGCCGGAACAGACTGATCCAACTCACATGGCAGTCGCACACCGGCTTTGTCTATGACCTTAAATCATTCCGTCTTCTCCGGACATTTTCCTACCCGTGGGAAGGCTGGGGTATCGCCTGCGACGGCAATTACCTCATCATGAGTGACGGCACTGCCGTCCTGCGTTTCCTGAACGCCCGTACCTATAAATTGGTGAAGCAAATCGAGGTACGGGATCGGGGCAGAAGCTTATCGAATATCAACGAGCTCGAATATATTAAAAGCGAAATTTACGCCAACGTGTGGGGTACGGACTATATTGTTCGCATCTCACCACGTACCGGGCAGGTGCTTGGCTGGATTGATCTTAGAGATCTGCACCGATATGTCGGTGCGGGCAGAAACATTGATGTCTTAAACGGCATTGCGTATGACGCTAAAGACGACAGGCTATTTGTGACGGGAAAATACTGGCCCCATCTCTTTGAGATCAGGTTGGAGTCTCCCAAATAGACGGCATTCTATAGCAGAGACGTTGTCCAGCCCTGTTCCCGGTCATCCCGGATTTGGTTCTCCTTCAGGTGCTGTTCAATACTTTTCCGTGTATTTTCAAAGGTTTCATTATCCATGCTCTCAGGTACAGATATGGGGCTGTCCCAGCGTATGACGACTGTGCTGAATGGTTTGGGTATGATAAAACGATCCCAGCTATTAAGCACCCAGGCCCGATTGACCGAGATATATACCGGGACAATGGGAACGCCGGACAGTTGTGCCATCACTATAAGCCCCGGCTTTACAACCCCTCTGGGGCCTCTCGGCCCATCAAGGATATGTACGGCTATTTGATGGTGGACCAGATCCTCGACCATATTCGCGAGGGCTTCCTTGCCGCCCCGGGAGCTTGATCCCCTGATCGGACGAAAGTTAAAGCGGCTGTAAACCTTGGCAATCATTTCGCCGTCGCGGCTCCGGCTGATCATGACGGACGGTTTATATCCACCGAATCTTCTCGCATAACCCATTACCACCAGGATACGCTGATGCCAGATCGCGGCGATCATCTTGTGGCCGCTTCTCAGGTGTTGCAAACCCATATCTTCATTGACAACCTTGATCTTGATCAGCAAAAGGTATGCACGGGCAAGATAGTGTGCAACGGGCATGAGGCCGTATTTCAATGCGAAGCGTGAGAGGTGCTTGATCATATCGTCCGTTATCAAGCCTTCGTTACATAAACAGGGTTCGAAAATATCCAGGGCCGGTACTTGCCGAGGACTCTGAGATAGGCTTCAACCCTGTATACTCCGGGCTCGCTGACGCTGCCCGTCATATCTTGACCGATCTCTTCCCTAATCGCAGTTCCGTCTTTGATGATGCGTATCTTTGCAGCGGCAGGAAATGTTGCTGTAAGGCAAGCCTCGTTTTCAAGGACGAAGTCATCACCCATAGTAGCGCTCCCGCTGTTATCCGTCAAAACAAATGAGAATCCCTTGGATTCGCGGAAATACTCTCCGGCAACATACACCCTTCCCTTCTTCAGGGCAGAAAGCAGTGATGCAATATCCTTCGCATGATCTCTGACCAAAGGTTCTTCGGTAATCACATGGGTCCTCATAAATTTGAATGCCTTCGCAAAGGGGAAGACAGATAGATTGAAGCCCAGCACCCGCTTATGAGTGTCATGATTGTCGAGTTCACCTATTCCCACTACTTTAGCGTTCTTGTTCAGCCGATCCCAGCGTTCCAGGGTCACTTTTCGCGGTCCCGTGAGGAAGAAGGCAGGGAAGAGAAAGCTCAGTATCGATCGCGGATATCCCCTCAGGGTGTTTTGCCAGTCCGTCATGAAGTCCCATATCCCTATGCCTGTATAACCTGTTACGCTCCAGTCTAACCAGGGGTAATGTTTCACGTGAAACAATTTCGTTCCCTCATGGTCCGGGTGGGCAATGAATCCCATTCCTCCCCTTGCCAAAACCTCATCCACGTAGATACGAGGGTCAATATCCGGTTCATCAGCGGGGATAATCACAGGCGCATCAATGTGGAAGGCCAAGTAATGGTTGAAGCGGGGCGCAATTTCCTGACCGACGATGAGCAGAGTATCACCGTGCCACCCTTCAAGGCCCTCTTCCTTCGCCCGTATGTTGGAGTGATCCGTAAGCATGACAAAGTCAATGCCGTTGATCCTCGCCGCCTCCAGAATTTCCGATATAGGAGCCCTACCGTCAAACGAGTATGCTGAATGGCTATGGATGATACCCGCATAATCGTAGAAGTTAGGCATAGAGACCTGCTTCGTTCAATAGACCGGTTTTTGGAGTGGACAGCCTTCACACCGGGGCTTTCGGGCGCAAAAATATTTTCCCGTATTGACGAAAAGGGCATGATACTGATTGTACAGGGGGACGCTGTGCGGAAGACGGGTCATAAAGAGATTCTGAATTTCTTTATACGTTGCATCGCTGCGGATTATATCATGCCTCTGTAAAATCCTTCTGGTATAGGCATCAATGACAAAAATGGGCTTTTCTCCTGCATAGAGAAGGATGCTGTCGGCTGTTTCCTCACCGATGCCTTTGACCGCGAGCAGCTTTGCTCTCAGGACGCAGAGGTCTTCAGCAAACATGTTGTCCAGCTTGCCACCAAACTCATCGTATAAAAATCGTACAAATGATTTCAGTCTCCCGGTCTTGATATTGAAATATCCCGCCGGTCTGATGAGATCGGCAAGTGTCGAATCGTCTATCCCTAAAATTCGTGCGGGGTGAAGAAGCTTTTTGGATTTCAGATTGGCTATGGCCTTTTCGACATTTCGCCAGGCTGTGTTCTGGGTCAATATCGCCCCGACTATAACTTCAAAAGGGGAATTGCCTGGCCACCAGTTTAGGTCACCGAAGTGGGCGTTTAGCGTTTCATAGATCGCAAAGAGATTATGACCCCGCTCCATACTGAATCCGGTACCGTCTTTTAAACAAGGGCGCTGACTATTTGCGTAGGCTGACAAAGAAAGTCGAGTTGCCCCTTCTGATCAAAAGAAGGAGGCTCTTCTTTGCACTCTTTTTCGATACCTCCCGCACGTAGTCCTTCATGGAGGAAATTTTCACTTTATTGACTTCCAGGATGATATCCTGGGGTTGAATGCCTTTTTCATCTGCAGGGCTTCCGTCTTTGACGTCGACGATAACTACGCCGCCCGTCCCGGTAATACCAAGATATTGTGCGATTTCCGGTGTGATCTCCTGTACCGTCATGCCGAAGTTTTCCTTCGATTCTCTCGCGAAGGCTACCTCCGGTTGGTCTTTCCGCTCCGTAACGATAATGTGAAAGGTTTTCTCCTCCCCATCCCTCAAGGCTTTGACCTCAATCTTATCCCCGACATGGAAAGAGGCGATAGTGAGCAGCAACTCGTGGGTATCCTTTATCCTCTTGCCGTTCACCTCAGTTATGAGGTCTCCCGCTTTCAGTCCGCCCTTGTCAGCGGGGTCCCCCTTGAACACTTCGGATATCAGTGCACCGTTATTATCCTTAAGTTTGAGAGTCTTGGCTATGTCTTCCGTTACATCCTGGACCGAAATACCCAGCCAGCCGCGGGTGACTTTTCCTTTTGACTTGAGGTCAGGCAGTATGGTTTTGGCCATATTCACCGGTATGGCAAATCCGATGCCCTGTCCCTGCGCCACGATAGCCGTATTGATGCCGATTACCTTTCCCTCCATGTTGAATAGCGGCCCGCCGCTGTTGCCGGGATTGATGGAAGCATCAGTCTGAATAAAATTATCATAGGGCCCCGCCCCGATCACCCTGCCTTTCGCGCTGACTATGCCGGCAGTCACTGTCTGTTCGAGGCCGAAGGGATTCCCGATGGCTAAGACCCAGTCGCCTACACGCAATTTATCGGAATCCCCTATTTCAGCCACTGGCAGGCTTTCACTCTGTTTAATCTTTATAAGGGCAAGGTCCGTCTTTGCGTCCTTACCGATCACCTTCGCTTCATATTCCTTTCCGGTAGAGAGCTTGACCAGTATCTTGTCAGCCTGTTCCACTACGTGATTGTTGGTGAAGATGTAGCCGTCATGACTGATTATAAAACCTGACCCAAGGCTTCTCTGCTTGAATTCTCTCTGGGGTATATCGCCAAAGAATCTTTCAAAGAAATCATCGCCCCAAAAATATCTGTCAAAGGGCGTCCGAAATGGGCCCCCACGACCGCTTCTGACCGTCTTCGTCGTACTGATATTTACGACGGCTGGTTTCAGTTTCTCCGCCAAATCAGCGAATGAAAAAGGTACGCGCGGGCTTTCCGGTGATGAAACCGCCGATACTGTCTGCACATCAGATCCGACGGGGACAAGGGAAGACCTCAATACTTCTATAAGGGAAATGATAAAAAACCCTATCAGGAAAGCAAGTAGAAACATGATAAAGGTTTTTCTGTTCTTATTTTCCATCTGTTACTTATCGACCTCCTCGGGGTTGAGACCTTTGACATTGAAATATTTCTGCGCAATTAGCATATCTATTCGCAAAATACCATTATTTTTCATTTATGAGTGCAGCGGTAAGAACTGCGGAAGCCAAGTTGCACTCAATGGCTACCCTTCCTGTGTAATTCCCTCATTTGCTCGTGTGACCTCGATGCCTGCAATAGAAAAACCTCGAGTTTTGCCGTGATGACTTGCGGAAAAAGGTTCCCATCGCTCTCGATAGCCAAAAAGGGATGTTCCGTGCCCATCTCTCTTGACAGAATAGCTTCCGCCAGACGATTGGGCATACAGCCGAATGGGCCGATTGCTATAGCCCCGCAGTAGCGGTGGAGTACCTCGGTTACTGCTGCGCCAATTGTCAACACGGCCTCACCTGTCAGCTCCGGATTTATTAAATGCCGGCTCTCACTTATCAGGTGATCGACATCGTCCAGCCGATATGTGTACAAACCTGATCGCTCCATGGTTTTCTTGAAAGCTTTTTCATAGCTTCTCATCCATGCCGATCTCAGCAAGAGGGAGAACCGTTCCCGGAACTTGGGCGGTGACGCCGAAAACCCTTTTTCGAAGCACCAGTCAGTGTAATAGACCCACTCGATGACACTGGAGATTTTGCTTGCAAATCCCTGTTCAGCCAGTTTCTCCACAAGGAACTGCCGGGACAGATCGTCATGGCGAACAAAGATCTCCCCTGTGAGCAGAATTGCGGGGGTTTCATGCACATGCCTCTTTACGGTTATTTTCCGAAAGTTATCGGCTACGCCCTCGAGGGTTCTTCGAATGTCCTTAAAATTAGGCGAGTGTTCGAAGACGTCAATGAGCTTCCTGGTTTCCTGATTATATACGTCCAGGGCTGCTTCTTTGTCCACAGCATTTGTAAGGATAACTGAATAAATATCCTGCATTATATCAGCTACAACCAGGCATGACCATAGTTTCAGGGTGAAGTTATTGCCTCCGGTCTCCGCATAACTGTTTTCAGCCTGAAGTGAGAATAGGGCGACGTCATCAATCCCGTTGCGGGCGATAAGCTGGCTGATAAAGGGAGAGTATTGACCGAACCGGCAGGGACCCGAAGCGGTCGGCATAAAATAGACCAACAGCTCTTCCGATTTTCCTCTGTCCTTCAAGTATTTCAAGAGACTGCCTACGGTAAGCAACAGAGGTAGACATTCTTTACAGCTGGTGTTTCCCCTTCCAAGCTTAAGAACTTCGGCATCGGCTGGTGGAAGCACCGATGCTCGGATCCCTATCGATCTGAACACGGCCGATGTAGCATCATTCAGAAATCGCCCCATAGACGGGAAAATGAGATGTATCCGGGGATGGTGAAACGGGTAAACTCTCCCCCTGGAATCGATGAACTCCTGTTTCCTATGATCAAAATACGCTGGCGGCAAAGAATGATATGGCGCAGAGGCATCAATACGGGACTTTTTCAGTTCTCTGTGATTCTTAATGATGTCCATAAAGGCTTCAATTCTCGTTTCCAGACCTGCATCGGCCACGTGTGAGTCCAGTTCAAGGATCAGGAAGGGCTTTCCCTTCATGATATGGTGAAAATATCCCACGAGAAAAGAGTCCGGACCGCAGGAAAAATTAGTGATATAGCATCCAAAGAGTTGCGAATGTCTTTCTACGAAATTCGTTCCCTTGAGAATCGACTGCCCTGTTGACCAGTACATATTATCAGCAATGGCCTCTTCATCCAAGGGAAGGAAATCAAATGGGACCACAGGCACGCCCCGGGATGCGAATTTATGGGGTATACCCATATTTGCCTCCGGCACAAAGGCATTATAAGATCTGCCAAAGATAACCACGGCGGACCGGTCTGGATTCTTCTCGAGGTCACGCAAGAACCGCATCCCGGCCTCCTTCATCTCCTTATCGGTGGATTTCTGAGTTTCAACTGCCTCCGAGAATGCCCTGAGCGCCAAACTTTTCCGACAGCCGAGCTTTCCCGCCATAGATACAAAAACATTCTCCGCCTTTTCGTATCCTGCGGAGAAGTCGATGACCGGCGTTATTATCTTTGCCTCTCTTCTCATATTTCTTAATATTTCCGTGTCTTTAAAGGCACTTGAGAGATAATAAGGTTCTCCCTGCGACAGGGGACATGTTATGCCTTGTTTGCATCCATTTTCCACGTACGTTCCTTTTACCTGGGGCAGAAAAAGATAATCTGGCTTCTTTCTCAAAAGATTATGAAGGTAGCCATGCGAAATCTCTGCAGGATAGCAAAATGGTGCCCTCTGGCGGTCTACACCTTCCTGCTCGGAAATGTCCGAAACCAAAACACGAAAACCCAGCCGTGAAAAGAAGCGGTAATAAAGGGGATAATAAGAATTCACCAGAAAAGATTTATTTATGCCTACTGTTTTCGAATTCTCCCTGACCCCCAATTCCTCGGGTTGAGGAACATACTTTTTAAAAACGAGCTCTTCATGAATTTTAACAAAATTCAGTTCTTCGGTATCAAACTGAATATTGAATCTTTGATTATACCACCTGTTGCAGGCGCCGCCGAAGGGATACGTCTTACCTTCTATTCTGATCCTGGCGATTTCACATTTCCGATCGCATTTCTCTTTGCCCCCATTGCATATGAACGGTTCTCCGTATCCAATGGTTCTGTCCCTTAGCTCCTTAAGAGAGAATTCTTCTTCCTTAAGGAGACCCAGTTCAAGCATACGTTTTATTTCCAGGGCAACGCCGAAGGCCCCCATCAGTCCTGCTTCCGGCGGAACTACGATCCGTTTCCCTGTCAGAGCCGCCATGGCGATAGGCACCGCCTGGTTGTAACAGACACCGCCCTGCATGAATATGTTGTTACCTACGGGTCTATTTCCCTTGACTCGGTTATCGTAGTTCATGCAGATCGAATACACGAGACCGGCGACAATATCTTCTCTCGTCATGCCTTCATGGAAGGCATTTTTTATATCACTGCTGATAAAAGCCGCGCACTGATCATTGAAGTTTGGCGGCTCTTGTCCCTTCATCGCCATGCCGCCGATGGACTCCATTTCCAGTCCCATCGTTTCTTTCGCAGCTTCCTCAAGAAATGAGCCCGTACCGGCGCTGCAAGCATCATTCATGGCATAGTCTGATGGCACACCATTTTTTATATAGGTATACTTGGCATCCTGACCGCCTATCTCAAAGATTGTGTCTACTGTATTATCGAAAAATAATGCCCCTGTGGCATGGGCGATAATCTCATTTATGATGCCGCCCGTCATGGCATGTAATCCTGCTATCTGCCTGCCCGAGCCTGTTACACCCAATCCAACAATTCTTATTCTTTCTCCAAGTACGCCCAGCCGGTCATAGAGATCAGCATAGCATTCTCTTGAGGCCTGAACGGGATTTCCTTGAGTACGCAGGTACACGGAGGCCAGGACCCTATCATCATTCACTCTCAGGATGACAGCCTTCGTCGTCGTCGATCCTACGTCGAGGCCGATAACACACAGGTCATTCTCTTGGGCTATCCCCCTTTCCGCTGTTTTGAAATCGACCATACCGGCAGCACTGCCAAGAGAAGGCAATGAGGAAAAGGAATCCCTGCCCCCTTTGAAAATATTTTCCCTTTCCGGCAATTTTATCGTTTCGTGATTGAGCGCCCACAACGCTGAGCCCAGCGCCTCGAAGTAAGGAGCCTCTTCCGGAACGATCAAGTTTTTTATCTCTTTCTTAAGATAGCCGATCATAACCGGATTTTGCGCGGTCCCGCCGATGATCATGATATCGTCCCTGGGAATCTGTTTGATTATTTCAATGATCTTGCCGGCCATCATCTTGCACAGCCCGGCGGCGATCCTTCCTTTCGGCACACCTTTGTTTGTTGCATGGGTGCAGTCACTTTTGCAGAATACACTGCAGCGCCCTGATACCTTATAAGGCCTTTCTTCGTTGGCAAAATCAGTCGCCTCAGTTAACGACATGCCGATTCTTCTTAGCTGTTGAAGGAAAAATTCCCCTGTCCCCGATGCACATTTATTCCCCGTCTGAACCGAACATATCCTTCCGTCCTTTCCCAAGACGTAGACCATGAAGGTTTCTCCTCCGGCGCTGATGACGGCATTAAGATTCTGCCCTTTGCCATTGAAGTGAGAAAGCGCGGATTCGACTGCTTCCGGCTCGGAAATGGATGAAAGATTTACGGAGTGCCTGAATTTTCTGCCCGTTACGGCAATTCTGTCATATGCGCTCGAATCTAAATTTGTGAGCGTTTCCAGCAACGCCTGTCGAGGGTTGCCATTGTGAGGCTTGACACTAATGGACGTCTTATGGATATGATCATTTCCGTCTCTGGTAATGCCTACTGCTGATAATGTCGATGCACCTATACAAATGCCAAGACTCTTCAATTTCCCACCCTCGAAGAATTGTAACGGCTATCTCAACACTCAGTCGATTTCATCTCGGACCCCGCTCCCTTATCGGAACTGGGAAAAACCCAGCAGGGACTTAAGATAAATATTTAACAATATAAGCTGTGCTTAAGATTTCGTACCTTATTGGAACTGATCCGTTTGACCATACTAATTGCTATAATATACGGCTCTTTTCTTTTGTCAATAAACTATGCAGAATTTGTTGACCCTTAATCCGAAAGCTTCAGTGGCTTTCGGGCTTCCTTACCATCTAAGATAACATTATCTACCTGATCTTCTCTTCTCACAGGATTAGTTAATTGGCCAATCTTTTCTATTTCTATGGTCACAATATCACCGTCCTTAAGGTATATCGGAGGCTGTCTGGTAAAACCGACACCTTCCGGCGTACCAGTCAAGATTACCGTACCGGGCAGCAGCGTCATAGATCTCGAAAGATCACTGATGATCGCAGGAACGTCGAAAATCATGTCACAAGTATTTGCATCTTGTACAGTTTTCCCATTTAACACGGCACGGATACGGAGGTTTTGGGGATCTGGAATTTCATCTTTTGTGACCAGATAAGGTCCGAGCGGACAGAAAGTATCAAAACTCTTTCCCCTTGCCCATTGCTTTTTCTGTTTTTCGATCTGCCAGTCCCGGGCGCTGACATCGTTGGCACAGGTATAACCTAAAATAGAGTCCATCGCCTCAGAGCGGGATACGTTCTTGATCGTCTTTCCTATAATGACGGCCAGCTCAGCTTCATAGTCGACATTCTCAGAACCTGCTTGCGGAAGAAAGATGGGCGACATATGTCCAATCACGCTGGTTGTCGCTTTAAGAAATAAGATCGGTATATCGGGATAAGACACACTCGTTTCGTCGGCATGTTGTCTATAGTTTAATCCCAACGCCAGCATATTGCAGGGATAAACAGGGGGAAGAATGCTTCCAATTCTTGCTAATTTCGACGTGACTTCAAAATCTCCGAACAGGTCTCCCTGTATTATCAGGGCCTGGCCTTCGAGTTCCGGTTCATATAGTCCGCACATTTCATGGTTTTTGTCTGAAAGAAAGCGAATGATTTTCATGGTTCATCTCCTCGAGCATTTTTTCGATCATGTTTCTCTCACATTGTGGGGAGAAACCATATACATTCAGAAGCGCTTAGCGCCCTGCGATTTTGATTCTTGGAAGAGCAAGTATTTGCGCTTCCATTTACATTATGTTAACATTCATTGCAATTATATTGAGGGCCAAGCTATCACGCTATCTTCGCTGACCATAAAGAAATCTGGTCTGGGACAGGCCTATTGTGAACAGAGGCTCATTCAACCAATCAAGATAAGCGACCCCATGATTAGCAGCGTTTTGCAAAGTATACCTGTTCGAGTTCACCAGCGCCGTCCCGTTCTTACGAGGGCATTATGATTAATGCCATAGCAAGAATCGGCACAACGACGATTAATGTAACCAAAACATTCCGCGATACCCTTTCATTCGCCTTCACTATCATCCTGAAGATGTTTAACAAGAACTCTTACAACAGTGCAACGAGGCAGGTTCTCATACACCAGATATATTTTACTTCTGTACAGATACTGCCCTTGTTCATAGGCATTTCTATCATATTCGGCACCCTTCTCATGGGTATCGTTCTTCAAATCATAAAGAACCTGGGCCTTGCCGAGCATCTGGGTCGGATAATCATGGATCTGGTTGTTACGGAATTGGCGCCCTTTGTCACAGTGCTGTTGATTGCCCTCCGTTCCAGTTCCGCCATAAATGCTGAAATTGCCGTCATGAAGGTTAATAAAGAATTAAACACGTTGGATAAATTCAATATCGATGCGGTCGACTACCTCTTCTTACCGAGGGTCATAAATGGCGTCTTATCCGTTGTTTTGCTGAGTGCTTTTTTTTCTATCCTGGTCTTGACAAGCGGCCTATTATTTTCAAAGCTGCTTTTCGGACTGAGTCTGGAATCCTATTCAAATGTTTTATTAAGTTCGGCCAATTTTTATGATATAGTAATATCTCTTGTAAAATGTTGTACATTCGGCTTTTTTATTACATTAATCCCCATACGTTTCGGCCTGCATGCCACAAATGATCTCACGAGTATACCGATCTCGGTTCTTAACGGCATGGTCGATGTCTTCATAGCAATTATTTTCATTGAGGTGTTGTCATTAATTCTAATCTTCATTTGAGGCTGTTTGAAGGTGAAGTCGCTCTCGATGAGAGATTGAAGGACTTCGCCGAAGAACATAAAAAAACCCTGGGGCTCGTTTCGCTGGATGTGCCACTCATCTCGAACCTGGATGTGTCGGTTAATATCGCTCTCATCAAGCAGTATCATGAGAATCTATCCGCAGATAAAGCACAAGCGCTGGTTCTCAGCTATCTGACAAGATACGGTTTGGAAGATATTTCTAATAAGCGAAATCCCGCCCTGACCAATAAAGAGCGGTTTTGTGTGATGCTTTTACGAGCCGCTATGGTCAGAGATTCTATTATTGTTATTGATAGACCTTTTACTATTATACCAGACGTCAAGGATGATCGATTTATATATGATGCCTTGAAAATTGTTGATGATTCATTTAGAGAATGCCATATATTTGATTATCTATGGTCCAAAGACAGATACGGTATGATTACCGTTTGATGATTTGGCAAGTTGAAGGATGAGCATCGTTTCTTCACTTTTTTGCTGAACAGTACTTCTTTAGTGAGCGTAAAACTACGTACGAGAACACTATGTTTAAGAGAGTTGAATTCAAAGTCGGTTTGTTTGTAGTACTGACATCACTATTGATCATCACGTCCGTAGCTTATCTGGCTTACAGCAAAGGTTTCTTCACAAAAGAATATATTTATACCCTCTCATCAAAATCAGGTGAGGATCTTACGGAGGGAATGCCCGTCGTCTTTTCCGGATTTAAGATCGGCAAGGTAGAGGCATTAGAATTAAATGACGAGGGAACACTCATTATAAAAATAAGGATACCGGAACAACATGTAAAATGGATCAGATCAGATAGCAAATTCAGCCTCTATAAGCCGCTCATAGGTTCTGCCCGCCTTATTGTCACTACGGAGAATTTGAACAGCCCCCCGTTGTCGCTAAGAGCTATGCCCGAGATGACGACGGTCAGTGATATCAACGAGACGATAAAGAGGGTCCAGCCTACCCTGGACAAGATAGATAAGGTGGTTGCGCACATTGAAAGCATTACAGCGAACCTTGCTGACCCTCAGGGAGATGTGAATAAAATCCTGAGGCATTCGGAGAGACTGACGGAAAACCTGGCGAAGAAAGACACGCTCCTCGAGATGGCCGTCGGATCCAAAGAGAGCGTTCAGTCTGTTAATGAGTCTCTGAAGAAGGTTAGAGATATCCTTGTGAAGGCGGATGATCAGATGTACGGCCAAGACGGCGTCCTTCCCTTAGTGAGGACGATCCTAAGAGACGTAATTGTAAAGCTCCAAAAAATGAACGCGGCCGTCGATAATGTCGTAAAGATCAGTGCTGATACTGCCGAATCGACAAGGGATATAAAGGTATTGAGGACCGAGATCGATACAACCGTCAATACGATCGGCAATCTTGTCAAAGAGATTGACAGGAAAATCCCTTTTAAGAAGCAACCGGAAGCAATAAAACTCCCATGAGAAAAATAATCTGCCTCATGATGTTCAGTTTCCTGCTTGTTGGCTGCGGCTCATCGAAGCCCGTGCCCGAGTGGACCGACGCCTCCTTTAATCAACTCGACAACTATAAGAAGAGCTACTTGAGCGGCAAGGAACGTATCGCCGAAGCATACTTTGATAAGGCCGTTGATGAGATAAAGAGCAGCGGGGATCTGGACATTCTCGCCAGGGCCTACCTCACAAAATACGCTGTCCAAGTAGCCGTTCTCGAGGCATTTGATGACGGCGAGTATCTGAGGATAGAAGCCGTCGAACCGGTTCTGCAGAACAAGAACTTTTATGGTTTCCTGAAAGGCGCATTTGATAACGTCGATGAGAACCAATTGCCGCAGCAGTATGAGGGTTTCTTGAGGGCATTTAAAAGCGGCAAAAAAGAAACCATTGCTCGTGAAATTTCAAAAATGGATAACTCCCTGTCAAAACTAATCGCGATCGGCCTCCTTGTTAAAAAGAATAAAGATGATGAAATAGATTTGAAACTTGCCATCGATATCGCATCACAGAACGGGTGGAAAAAAGCTCTCCTCGCCTATCTCGGCAAGCTTCAATCCTTCTACGAAACGAACAAGGAACCGGACAAAGCGGCTCACGTTAAGGAAAGAATTAAGCTCATCAAAAATTAGGCACAGCTCGAAGGATTTCAAACAAGCCTTTGATGGCAAGGATCTCTCTACACCGGAGGAAGCGCGAAAAATATACAGTATGCAAGAACTGCTGCTGATTAGGTGAAAATATGAAATTACGGGAGGATAATAATGGTAGAAGATGCAACGAAGAAAGAGCATAAGAAGGAAGAAAAGCCGTTAGAAAAAATGACGGTCAAGGAACTGAGAGCAATAGCTCTGGAAATTCCGCGAGCCGTGGCAGTTCACGACATGAAAAAGGCGGAACTTATAGCCTGTATCAAGGAAGCAAGGGGCATCAAAGATGAGGCGCCTGTTAAGATAAGGAAAAAGGTCGTAGCAAAAATAAAATTGAGCAAGAACGAAATAAAAGGAAAGATAAAGCAGCTCAAAGAAGAAAAAAAGGCGGCCCAGGCAGCAAAGAACAGAAAGCTAAAAGATATCCTGCGCCGCCGTATAAGTCACTTGAAGAAGCAAACGCGGAAATTTGCAGCTGCGTGAAATCGGCTGGCTCTCAGCTCCTTGTAATTCGGGTTTGACGGGTCCAGCTCTTGCTGTTCCAGGCAGGATCTATGGCGGGAATACTCTTCTGGTCAAGGGGATCGAACCCGCATTTTTTTGCAAAGTAGCGGTGGAAGGCGACACATCCGGTCAGTTCCGGATGAAAAACCGTGACCAGAACATCCGGACTTTCCGCTGCGGCAATGTAGTCTTCCATCCGGAGTAATACGTTCACGCCCTCGCCTGCCCGCGTGATCTTGGGTGCGCGGATGAATGTGAGTGGTAGCAGGTGTGGTGCAACCTGGGGAATACAGGCTTCAGATACAAAACTGTCAAGCTGACTCCCAAAACTGTTGCGTTCTATCTCGATATCGATCAGACCGAGATAGGTCGGCTCGCCGACTATGGACTTTGCCAGGAGAATCGTGCCGGCACATGTACCCCAGATTTTCATTCCCCGCTTGAATTCGCGCAGTATGACCTCTTCAATGCCGAAGATACGCATCAACCGGGACATGCACGTACTCTCGCCACCGGGGATTATCAGGCCGGAAAGCCTGCAGAAATCGGCGGGGTCTTTCACGGGTATGCAAGGGATACCCAAACGTTCCAGGTGATCGAGGTGTTCGACAACTCCACCTTGAAGATTAAGAACGCCGATCATTTTGCTACCATCCCCGACCGGCTAATAGCTGCCCTGGCGGAATCTCGGCTATCTCAAGCCCCGGCATTGCCTCTCCGAGACCCATGGAGGCTTCCAGCACCTTGGCAGGATCATTGTAATAAGCCGTCGCCTTTACGATCGCCCGGGCGCGTAACGCCGGATTGTTCGACTTGAATATTCCGGAACCCACAAAAATTCCATCGCATCCCAGCTGCATCATCAGGGCGGCATCGGCGGGGGTTGCGATGCCCCCTGCGGCGAAATTAACTACAGGCAACCGTTCCAGCGCTCTCACCTGCAGGGCAAGTTCATAAGGCATGCCGTTTGCTTTCGCATAACCGGTAACCTCTTCGACAGGCATGCCGACCAGTTGCCTTATTTCACGGTTCACCGTACGTATGTGGCGCACTGCCTCGACGACATTTCCTGTTCCTGCTTCGCCTTTGGTGCGAATCATGGCCGCTCCTTCGGCAATGCGTCGTAACGCTTCTCCCAGGTTACGGCAGCCACAGACGAAAGGTATGGAAAACTTCGTCTTGTCGATGTGACTCTCTTCGTCGGCGGGGGTTAACACCTCGCTCTCATCGATATAGTCGATCTTCAGGGACTCCAGGATCTGGGCTTCAACAAAATGACCAATCCTTGCCTTCGCCATGACGGGTATTGATACGGCCTTTTTAATTTCAAGGATCATGGCGGGGTCAGACATCCTGGCGACCCCTCCCTGTTTACGGATATCCGCCGGCACCCTTTCCAGGGCCATCACGGCAACGGCGCCGGCTTCTTCAGCTATCGTAGCCTGTTCCACATTGGTGACGTCCATGATNNTGAATCAAATTCGAATATCACCAGGTCATCCTCGTCCTTATGCCGCTGCCTTGCAAATACTTCTTGATCTCTGAGATCGTATAGTGCCGATAATGAACCATCGATGCAATCAGGGCTGCATCGGCTGTCCCGCGGGTGAGGACATCTCTGAGGTGTTCTGGTTTACCGGCTCCTCCTGAGGCAATGACTGGTATGTTAACATTCGTGGAAATGAGATGCGTCAGTGTGATTTCATAACCGTCCTGCGTACCGTCGGCATCGATGGAATTAAGGCAAATCTCACCTGCCCCCAGGTTTTCTGCCTCTTTTGCCCACCATAAGGCGTCGACTCCGGTGAATACCCGCCCCCCATGAATAACCATTTCATAGCCTGAAGGTGTCTTTGCACTCGCCTCCACCTTCTTGACATCCATGCCCAGTACTACACACTGGCTGCCAAAGGCCTTGGCGCCTTCAGATATCAGGGGTGGATTTTTCACTGCTTCAGAATTAATGCTGATTTTTTCGGCCCCCGCAAGAATGACACGCCGCATGTCTTCAACAGTACGGATACCGCCCCCGACCGAGAAGGGAATAAAAATTGT
>PLMX01000177.1 GCA_003142635.1 Syntrophaceae bacterium
AATCGTAGTTATGCAAACCTCTCTCTTAGCATCAACATACCTATGAACATATCATCCACGATCATTGACATTATCGTTCCCACATATCACCGGTACGAAATACTTGCAGAGGCCCTCGAAAGCGTTCAGGCTCAGACCTATGCCCACTGGGAATGTTGGGTTGCCGAGGATGGGAGCAGTGAAGAGACCCGCGCCGCTGTTGCTCCGTTCTTGAATGACAAGCGGTTTCACTATTTGCCGGGCGAACATTCGGGGACGCCGGCGACGCCCCGCAACAGAGCATTGAGCGCAGGCCGGGCACCTTATATTGCGTTTCTCGACGACGACGACATATGGCTCCCCGAAAAACTCAAGGAACAGATTTCTTTTTTAGAAAATCATCCCCATTGTGTCCTTCTGGGAAGCAATGCTTTTGTCGTGAAGGAGAATCAGAATTACCGGAAAGACACTCTCCGACTTCCCCTTTATTTTGAAAAAGCTCCCTTTGGTCAAGTGCCCTATAAAAAACTTGTTCAAGATGATTACTTTATCAACTCTTCTGCTGTTATCAGGCAATCCGCACTAAAATATGCGGGACTTCAGAACGAGACCTTGTATAAGGGACCGGATGGCGAGGACCATGACCTGTGGCTAAGAGTCGGAGCCCTGGGAGAAATGTGGTTGATGAACACTCCTCTGGTGATTTACAGGGAACTCTCTTCCAAACATGTTACTCCACCAAAGGCAGCTATTGAAAAACGCCGGGAAAACTACCGAGTAAGGCTTAAAATTTATCAGTCCGCCTTGGCGGGAGTGGGCGAAATGCCTAGCCCTCTCCTTTTCCCAGAACATGACCGGAAGGAGCGTTTATGTCGCAGCGAACGGAATTTCTATGCTGCAGGCCCCCGGGTTCTGGGAAGGCTTCGACAAGAAATAAGGTCAACCTTGGCCGGACTGCTCTATCTACCCCCTTCAAAGCAAAAGCAGCACAAGAAAGCACTTCAGGCCTTTGTTGAATGTAAAGCCCGTTGGAAAAAGCAGGGAAACCCTTCCACTGTCGAGTGTATCGTCTTTTCAAAAGACAGAGCACTGCAACTCCATGGCCTGCTGTCAACTTTGCAGGAAAAAGTCTCACCTGTCGTGCCTGTCCACGTCCTCTACCTGGCCTCCACATCATCACACCAGCAAGCATATGACGATGTCATGGATATGTTTGTAAGACATAATATACAGTTCATTCAGCAAACAAATGACCGCTCTTTCAAGCAAGACCTGATGGAAATCCTTTTCTCGATGAGTTGCGATGCGTTATTCTTTCTCGTTGATGATATTCTATTTACAGAACCTCTTAACCTTAATGACGTTCTAAAATTTGATCTGGATGCGTTTGTGCCCAGCCTTCGCATGGGACAGAACGTTACCCGCTGCTATGTTCTGCAGAGACCTCAGCCCTTGCCAGTTTTTTTGAATCATGCGGCCGGTGAGAATGAAGAAATCGTGTGGAAATGGGACGAGGGCACGCTTGATTGGGGCTATCCCCTGTCTGTTGACGGCCACTTCTTTGCAAGGCGGGAGATAGCAATGATGGCAACACTGCTCTCCTATCGCACGCCCAATTCATTTGAAGACCAGCTGCAAATATTCAAACCGTTCTTTCACAACCGCTACGGCGTTGGGAATAAAAAATCAAAGATAGTGAATATCCCTTGTAACCGGGTTCAGACGGAAATCAACAACCTTTGCGGCGACAACCACCAGGACGAGTTGCTCAAAGAGTGGCAAAAGGGGTATCAAATGGATTATGCAAAATTGTACGGCTTTGTGAACGAAAGCGCTCACCAGGATGTGGCTTTGCCGCTGACCCTGAGAAGAAGATCAGTGTTACAATAAAAATGAGATGTCTAATTGGGAGGCCTGAATCTGAACATGAAGGCCGAAAAGTAATATAAAAATGATAGACGTAAAACTGACCGTATCTTCGTGGCCGATCATCCGTCAGACTCCTGGACAGAGCGGCATCTGGAACAATTGCCGTTTTTTGTGCAACACCAGTGTCAAGCGCTGCGACTACTGGTTTGTGCAGGAAGGGCTCGGCACAAAAAAAGAGTCAACAATCTGCCCGAAAGAGAATACCGTTCTCATTACCTGCGAACCCCCCATGCTGAAAACCTACAAGTCGGAGTTTCTGCGACAGTTTGCTGCTGTAATCACATGCCATACAAATATCGATCACCCCAACCCGGTTTTTCAACAACCGGGATTGCCTTGGCATATAGGCAGAAGACAGAAGGATCACGTGAACATCTCCTTTTCAAAAGATTATGATGAACTCAAGGCGATGACATCCATTCCCAAAACAAAGATCCTGTCCGTCGTTTCCTCATCCAAGACGATGAGCGAGGGGCACAGGAAGAGGTTGGAGTTTGCAAGGCGGCTTAAGACTCACTTTGGCGACAAAATCGATCTGTTTGGAAGAGGCCTCAACGAAATCGAGGACAAGTGGGATGCCCTTGCCGCCTATAAATACAATGTAGCCATGGAAAACAGTATGGTCAATGACTATTGGACGGAAAAACTCACGGATCCTTTCCTTGCGGGATGTTACCCCATCTACCATGGTTGTCCCAACATTGACCAGTACTTTGACCTCGCTTCACTGACTAGAATCGATCTTAACGACCCGGAAAAGGCGATAGCCGCTATTGAAGAGTGCATTGAACAGAACAGATATGAATCATCAGAGAAAAAGATATGGGAAGCCAGGGAAAAGGTTCTGGATACTTATAACCTGTTTGCCATTATCTCCGACTACATCGAAACGGAAAGACAGAAAGTATCCGGCCAGAATCGGCCCTATGTCAAGGTAACCATACGAAAAGAGCCTTCCGAGTCAAACCTGATTTACCAGCTCAAAAAGAAGCTCCTACGGCGGTGACCCGCTGGAACAATAATCGTTTATGATCTCATTTAAAAATGCCTTTTCGGCATCATTGCATTTAGAATCCGGTAAAATCAGCTGTAATACAGGAATGATCTGTTATGGTTAAAAACCTAATTTTGATGTTCCGGGCATCTCTTCAGTATGAAATACTCAGGAGTCTGCATTTTCTAATAAACCCATGATCACCATAAAAATGAGTCTGTTGATATCCCTGTCTTATTATTCTGAAGAACTGAAGAAGCAGACGCACTGGAATAGGAATCAATTAGCCCACGGTCGGACTTTAACCGACAAGTCATACGTTTTACACGGCATACCCTAAGAGTCTTTACATTGCCCTATCTTAGAAATCTAATGAATAGCTGGCAAGTATAAATGACGATAACTCTTCGTGATGCTAAAGATCAATTGTCCGTGACATGACGGTATTGCTTCCCAGAGAAATGGACTCATAGAGCAGGTACTATTGTCCTCTTACGAATATAAAATCACCGCCCTCGTCACCTGTTTCACTAATCGCTCCGTAGAGAGGGGTTTGATGAGTCGGGCTATTATTTATCACAGCCTCTCTGAGGCTGGTGAAAAGCTTCTGCCTGTCCATGTGC
Source organism: Syntrophaceae bacterium (assembly GCA_003142635.1). GTDB lineage: Bacteria > Desulfobacterota > Syntrophia > Syntrophales > UBA2185 > Fen-1135. The sequence goes on from PLMX01000177.1 coordinate 3,526, forward strand.
GGCTCTTTATCTCTCGTGCTATAGATTCGGGGCTTTGTTTGGCTTTAGGTTCCATATAATCCTCTCCTTTCTCAGAGGTTCATTATAATTTAAAACCGTTTCTTGTCTTATCTCTTCATCTGTCCACTTTCCTTTGAAACGCTACATCCTTATCCTTAGAGGTTTAGAAAACGATTTTCAATCTTCTTGATATCAGTACAATTTAAGAATATAAGAAGTGCATTATATTCCCCTTGATATATAAAGGCATGACCATAATAAAAAGGACTCTGCTCAAAGAAGGCCTTAAAGCTGGTCTTCGTAAAGGACTGAACGGCTTCCTCTGGATCATGAAGATCCTCATTCCTGTATCTCTTTTTACCGCACTCCTTGCCTGGACCGGATGGCTTAGTCGCTTGGATTTTCTCCTTCAGCCGCTGATGAGCATCCTCAGCCTGCCTGCTATGGCTACCCTTCCACTCCTTATCGGTATGCTCACGAATATATACGGCGGAATCGCCGCCATGTCAGTACTCCCCTTTTCCCATGATCAAATGACCTTGATGGCCATCTTTCTCCTCATAGCCCATAATTTGATCCAGGAAGGCGTCATCCAGGCAAAGTCAGGAATTCATCCCCTTAAAGCCACAGTATTTCGTCTCGTGGCTGCCGCATTCACGGTGATCGCAGTGGCGCCTTTTCTCAATGTTACGATGACTGCATCGGAAAAGACGGGTGCGTCTCTCGAGACGACCCGGTCATTAATTGAGGCATTGCAGGAGTGGGGTTTGACCACATTCAGCCTCAGCATCAAGATATTTGTAATCATCATGTGTATCTTAGTCTTATTGGAAATACTGAAGACCCTCGACCTGATCAGTCCCATGGTCAGGGCGCTTAGCCCTCTCCTAAAGATCATGGGTCTCGATCAGAAGGTAGGGTTTCTCTGGCTTACCGCCGTTATCTTCGGGGTCGCTTACGGTGGCGCCGTGATTGTTGAAGAAGTGAAAGCCGGTTACTTGACTAAGGAAGAACTGGAAGAACTTCACCTTTCCATCGGCATCAATCACTCTCTGCTTGAAGACCCCAGCCTGTTCCTGTCATTGGGTCTCAGCCCCTTCTGGCTCTGGGTGCCAAGGATGATTGTTGCCATAATCGCGGAGAGAGTGCTTGCCCTGTGGCGTTTTCTCAAGAGAAGAAAATAAGATGCTAATGTCGGATTGCTTGATAACACTATGAGGAACAGTCTATGGGGGAGAAAATATTTCAGATTGACGCATTCACAGACAAAGCGTTCAAGGGAAATCCGGCCGCTGTCTGTATCCTGACGCGGCATCACGACGATGCGTGGATGCAGGATGTGGCGCAGGAGATGAACCTCTCTGAAACGGCATTCCTCAGTAAAAATGACGATGGCTTTAGTCTCCGGTGGTTCACACCGGCAGTGGAGGTGGACCTCTGCGGACATGCCACCCTTGCCAGCGCCCATGCCATATGGGAGAGCGGGTACATAGATGCGAAAGAACAGTGCCGCTTTTACACGCGAAGCGGACTGCTGACAGCCAAACGCAAGGACGGCTGGATTGAGATGAATTTCCCCGCTGAGCCGGAGACAAGGGCGACCGCCCCTGCGGATCTCTCCAGGGCGCTGGGGGTCGGCTTCAAATACGTGGGTAAGAACCGCTTCGACTATATCGTAGAAATAGAGTCAGAAGAAATGCTCCGTAGTATCAGACCCGACTTTGGACTCCTCAATACAATACCCATGCGCGGCGTCATCGTTACGAGCCCTTCGGCTTCCAAGGAATACGATTTTGTCTCGCGGTTCTTTGCCCCTCAGGTCGGCGTAAATGAGGACCCCGTCACCGGTTCCGCCCATTGCTGCCTTGCTCCATACTGGGCGGCACGTCTCGGCAGGAATGAGTTGGTCGGCTATCAGGCCTCACCCAGAGGCGGCATTGTGAGAGTTCGCGTGGTTCACGACCGTGTTCACATAAGCGGTCAAGCCGTAACCATATTGCAGGGGGAATTATCTGATTACTGTTGAAGGGATTTGAATACCGAGGCTTTCCGTGCCCCGCGAATATCTGCCAAGGTTCTTAGAATTTCATTCTATTCTCCAGGACGTTCCGGCAGGGGTGTCCTTGAGAATGATCTTCTTTTCCGCCAGCACATTTCTGATCTCATCAGCCCTCTTCCAGTCCTTGGCCAGCCGGGCTGCCCGCCGCTCTTCAATCAGACGGTCAATTTCATGCACATCCAGGCCCCGCTTTCCGGCCTCCCTGTCGCGATCCTGCATAAAATAATCATCGGGATCATCAAGGAATAACCCCAAGACCCCGCCGACCTCTGCAATGACCCTTCCCGCTTTATCCAGAATAAGGCATGCCTCGGCGGACACGGAGAATTTTTCCTCTGACATATAGCCGTTGATAAGTCTCACGGTATCGAAGACGTAGCCTATGGCCCTCGGTGTGTTGAAATCATCATCCATAGCCTCTTTGAATCTATCCGGAAGGGATGCAATCTTCTCGAATATATCTTTATCCTTTCCGGAAAGTCTTTCCATGGTGACCACGGGAAAATCTCCACAGGCCGCAAGCGCGCCCTTGACTGCTTTCAGGGTGGCATAGAACCTCTCCATGCCCATCCTCGCCTCGGCAAGTGACTCGCTCGAAAAGTCCACAGGTCCCTTGTAATGGCTCTGAAGCATAAAGAGCCTCACTACCTCCGGATGGTAATTTTTCAATATGTCTTTAATGGTGAAAAAATTGCCGAGCGACTTCGACATCTTTTCGCTGCTGACCTTTACGAAGCCGTTGTGGACCCAGAATCTGGCGAGTTGTTTGCCGGTCGCCCCCTCCGACTGGGCAATCTCATTTTCATGATGGGGAAATATCAAATCCTCTCCGCCGCCGTGGATATCGAACGTATCTCCGAGAAAGTTCTGGCTCATAATTGAACACTCGATATGCCACCCCGGTCTCCCCTTGCCCCAGGGACTCTCCCACCACGGCTCCCCTTCCTTGCTGGCTTTCCACAGGGCAAAGTCGAGGGGATACCTTTTTTTCTCGTTTACGTCCACGCGGGCGCCGGCTACCATTTCTTCCAGATTTCTGCCTGAAAGTTTTCCGTATCCCTTGAATTTCTCAACCGCGTAATAGATATCGCCGTCGGCCTCATAAGCAAGGCCGTTGGCAAGGAGAATGTTGATCAGCTTTATCATGCCGGCGATATGTTCTGTGGCCCTCGGCGCCCATGTCGGCCTCGCTACTCCAAGCGCATCCATATCTTCGTCATGCTCTCTGATATACCTCTCCGATATTTCAGATATTGCTTTCCCTTCCGCGTTGGCCTTCGTGATGATTTTATCATCAACGTCCGTAAAGTTTTTCACATACGTGACATGATATCCTCTATAACGAAGATACCTTGTGATGACATCGAAAACTACTGCCGAACGGGCATGGCCTACATGGCAGACATCATAAGCGGTGATGCCGCACGCATACATGCCTACCTGTCCTTCAACAAGGGGTTCAAACGTCTCTTTCTTCTTTGATAGGGTGTTGTATATTTTTATGGACATCTATCTCTCTTGCACACCTGGCCTTTGAAAAGATGAGCGTACCATTTCCGGGATAAGCGGCAGCCATGATTAGCCACGCGAAGTCGCAACTACAGAGGAGATACTCTTTATGGAAACAAGGATATCATCGTGAGTCCCGTATCTTCGCTAAGACCGCACATGAGATTCATATTTTGTACAGCCTGGCCGGCCGCACCTTTGACGAGATTGTCGATGGCGCATATGATGATAACCCTTTTTGTTCTGCTATCAACAAAGAGCCCTATGTCACAGTAATTGGAACCCCGGACCGATGAAATATTGGGAAACGTACCCGCCTTGTATACCCTGACAAACTTCTTTCCCTTATAAAATGCCCGGTAAAGATCGATCAATTCCGCCGTTGTGACGTCCTTCTGAAGCGTCGCATATATGGTGCTGAGGATTCCCCTGGTTATGGGAAGGAGGTGGGGCGTAAACGTAATCCTCACATTGCTGCCGGCGAGAATACTGATTTCCTGTTCCATCTCCGGCGTATGCCGGTGCTGACCGACTTTGTAGGCCTTAAATCCCTCATCAACCTCGCAGAAGAGCGTCCCGACCTGCGGCTCTCTTCCCGCACCGCTCACGCCGGACTTTGAATCCGCGATGATAGAGCAATCATCGATCCATTTTGCCTTCAGCAATGGGGCAAGGCCAAGAACCACACTGGTTGGATAACAGCCAGGATTGGCAACCAACCTTGTCTTGGCAATTTCGTCTCCGTACAGCTCTGGTATTCCGTAAACAGACTCTTTGATGATGTCAGGTGTGGTGTGCCTGCTGTACCATTCTTCGTAGGTAGCGACATCGTGCAGACGAAAATCCGCGCTGAGATCGATTACCTTCTTCCCGGCCGCGAGGAACGCAGGGGCGACAGTCATGGAAACCCCATGGGGCAGGGCTAAAAAAAAGATATCCGCGGCGCCTGCCACATCCTCCGGAGACGCGTCAACGAATCCCAAATCGGTCAATCCGGCAAATACCGGGTAGATATCAGAAACCGGGACTCCCGCATATCTCCGAGATGTCACCGCCACAACCGCAGTCTGTGGATGCCTGAGCAGGAGCCTGAGAAGCTCCTGGCCTGTGTATCCGCTCGCACCGTATATACCTACTTTAAGCATATGTTTCGTCCAAAAAAAAGGAGGCCGAGAAGCCTCCTTCCGTAATACTATCTTTTTGAAAATTGGAAGTGCTTCCTCGCACCAGGTTGTCCGTACTTTTTCCTTTCCTTTATGCGTGAATCCCTTGTTATGAAACCCGCTTTCTTGAGCACTGCGCGCCATTCTGCATCATATTCAACGAGCGCCTTTGTTATGCCGTGCTTTATAGCGCCAGCCTGCCCGGCCACGCCACCACCCGATACGTTAACAAAGAAATCAAACTTGTTTCGCGCTCCCACAATTTCGAGAGGCTGCATGATAATCATTTTGAGGCTATCCCTCGTAAAATAGTCATCAAAGTTCCTCTTGTTTACTACAAGGTTTCCACTGCCTTCTTTCATATATACTCTGGCAATGGCGTACTTCCTTTTCCCTGTGGCATAAAAACGTTTTTCCATTATTTCATATCTCCCGACAATGAACTTGGTATGCACAATCCGGCTGGTATCAGACGATACCAGCCAATCAAACAAAAACCATTATAACTTGATTACCTGAGGGCACTGGGCCTCGTGAGGGTGATCATTATTTACATAGACCTTGAGTTTTTTTAACATCTTCCTGCCTAAAGAGTTCTTCGGCAGCATGCCTCTGACCGCATAGATCAGGACCTTTTCCGGACTATCCTTCAACAATTTGCCGGCATACGTTTTCTTCATACCACCCGGGTAACCGGAATAATGATAGTATACTTTGTCGGACAGTTTCTTGCCTGAGAGGGAAACCTTACCGGCATTGACAACGATCACAAAATCCCCTGCATCCATATATGGTGTATAAACGGGTTTGTGTTTGCCCCTAAGACGTCTTGCAACCTCGCTGGCGAGTCTGCCGAGAATATGTCCTTCCGCATCAATGACATACCAATTTCTGACGATGTCCTCTTTCTTCGCGTTATAAGTCTTCATAGATTCACCCACTTGCCGAAAATGTAAAGAGTAAAGCTACGAAATTTCTTGATATTTGTCAAGGAAAAAAGTTCGGCTGCCAATTAAGAATTAAAAGTG
>PLMX01000126.1 GCA_003142635.1 Syntrophaceae bacterium
CCTGAAAAACCGCGCTCTTCGAACCGTCGGACCCAATACTCAACTGTCCGGGGTGCATCGCCAAGCATCTGGACTGCCCTGCTGCATGAGATTCCTTGCGCCACAAGGAGGATGGCATGCAGTCGGTGATCATAACGAGATTCCTCAGATCGTCTGATTTCATCCTGGATTGCCAGGATCATGCTGTCTGCGTCAGATATAGTTAGTGGCTTCATGGAACCTCTTTACCATAAAGCCAAGCCATCAAATGCGCAATTATTTATGACGTTATGTTTAGTAGTAGATTAATGACAAAAAGCGTGATACAATTATTCAGGTTTAAGTAATTTCAATACATAAAATTCAAAACCCTAACGCTTATTGAGGGTGATATGAATTGACGATGAAAACCCCGCTTTCCAAAAGAAAGAGGGGTTTTGTTTTTTTGGTGGATCATGAAGGAGCATGAGGAGAATCAAGCGTGGCGCGCAAAAAAGAGGCGACTGTGACAAAGAACATATCCAAAACAAAGCATGTTGATGATCGCCGCAGGAGGGCAAGAAAGAAGGTCACCGGGTCCGGGGACAGCCTCGCGGGAATGTCTCCCCTTGAAATGAAGAAAATTATTCACGAGCTGCATGTCCACCAGGTAGAACTTGAGACACAGAATGAGCAACTGCGACAAGCGCAGCTTGAAATTACGGAGGCCCGAACGAAATATGCCGACCTTTACGACTTTGCCCCTGTCGGGTATTTCACCTTAGATAGAAAGGGACATATCATTGAGGCGAATGTCACCGGTGCATCCTTATTCGGTATGGAGAAGCTATCTCTTACCAGGCAGCCTTTCCAGCGTTTTATCGTACCCGGGCATTTTAGCATCTTCCAATCTCATCTTCAAAAAGCCACAGAAACTCAAAGCACACAGGCCTGCGAACTGAGGCTCGTCAAGAGGGATGGCAGTCCAATCGACGCGCTGATCGACACCATAGCTGTAACAGATGGTAAAGGTAAATTTGATCACTACCGGGCTTCGGTCACAGACATCACCGAGCGCAAGCTNNGGAGGCGCTGCGGGAGAGCGAGGGGAGATACAGGTATCTCGTCCAACACGCGCCTACGGGCATCTTCGCGGCCGATTTCACAGCTCGAAAGTATTTGAGTGTAAATGATATCATGTGTCACTACACCGGCTATACCAGAGAAGAATTTCTATCGCTGGACCCCATACAATTGCTCGCCGAGGAAAGTCTGGAATCCTTTATCCAACGATATGCCAAAGTCCTTGCAGGTGAGCCCGTCCCGGATAACATCGAATTTAAGATAAAGCGCAAGGATGGCAGTGAGTTCTGGGCTCTTCTCAATACACGCTATTCTTACGAACCGAACGCTCGAATCCTTGCGACGGTCATCGTGCATGACATCACAGAGCGCAAACAGGCAGCGGATGCGTTACGCCAAACTGAAAGGAACTTCCACCGTTCTCTGGATGAGTCCCCTCTGGGGGTGCGCATCTTGACCATAGAAGGTGAGACCATCTATGCGAACCGGACGATTATGGATATCTATGGCTACGACAGCATTGAGGAACTGAGAACGACACCCCTTAAAGAGCGCTATACCCCGGAGAGCTATGCCGAGTTTCAGATACGAGTGGAGAAAAGACGGCAAGGTGAGTATGTCCCGTCTGAATATGAAGTAAGCATTGTAAAGAAAGACGGTGAAGTACGCCATCTCCATGTCTTCCGCAAAGAAATACTTTGGAACGGTGAAAGACAATTTCAAGTCTTATACAGCGACATCACCTATCGCAAGAGACTAGAAGAACTTCTGAAAAAAGAACAGCAGGAACTTAAGCTCATTATCGATTCTTCGCCAATCATAGTTTTTTATAAAGATAAAGATGGAAAATTCATACGCGTCAATAAAGCATTTGCCGAAGTGCTTGAACTGCCTGAAGGAGAATTTGTGGGAAAGACAGTCTTTGATCTTTATTCCGCGAAGTCTGCACAAGGTATGACAAACGATGACCAGGAAGTTATAAAATCAGGGCATCCTAAACTTAACATAACAGAACAACACAAATCCCCAAGCGGCATAAGATGGGTGCAGACAGATAAGATTCCAATTTGTGATAAGAATGGAATCCCGTTGGGTCTAATAGGTTTTGCACAGGACATCACCGAACGCAAGCGGGCAGAAGAAGCTCTGATTCTGAGCGAGTACAAGTTCAAAGAACTGTTTGAGAATATGAGCAGCAGCGTTGCTGTTTATGAGGCAACAGCAGATGGTGAAGACTTTATATTCACGAATTTTAACAAGGCCGCTGAAGAAGTGGAACAGATTGACAGGAAGGACCTCATCGGAAAGTCGGTCTTCGATGTTTTTCCCGGTATCAGGAATATGGGATTATTTGACGTATTCCAGAGGGTCTGGAGAACCGGAAGGCCGGAGCATCTCCCTGTCTCTTTATATAGAGACAAGCGTATAGAAGGTTGGAGAGAGAATTACGTTTATAAGCTGCCCACTGCCGAGATTGTGACCATATATAATGACGTTACAGCCCGCAAGAAAGCAGAAGAATCGCTGCGCGAAAGTGAGGCACGTTTCGCTAACATCTTTAACGCCAGCCCTGTCGCCATTGCTATCACCCGACTTAAGGATAATCGCTTCATAGATGTCAACAATGCATGGCAAAAGGCGACAGGTTACTCACGGGAAGAAATTATTGATCATACTCCGTTTGAATTGAACACTTGGGTCAATCGCGGCCAGCGAGACCGGCTCATCAGCATAATGCGCGAACAGGGAACGGTGCGGGATTTTCTTTTCCAACTCCGGCACAAGTCCGGCACTGTCTTAGAGATGCTCATGTCAGCGGAACTGATCGAACTGGCCGGTGAGCGATATATGCTTTCCCTCGCACATGACATTACTGAGCGCAGACGTACCGAAGAGGCGCTCCGCGAAAGCGAGACAAAATACCGCGGTCTATACAATTCCACCCAGGACGGAATCGTGATGGCAGATATCAAAGGCCATTTTATTGAATGCAACCGGGCTTTTTTAGATATGCTTGGTTATACCGGAGAAGAAATAAAAAATATGACTTATCAGCAGACGACGCCGGTAAAATGGCACGATATGGAAAGAAATATAGTTATAAACAAGCTCCTGAAAACGGGCTATTCCGATGTCTACGAAAAAGAATATATCAAAAAAGACGGTACGGTGTTTCCCGTCTCTATGAGAGTATGGGCTACTAAAGATGAAGCAGGAAGAATTACGGCGTTATGGGCTATTGTAAGAGATATCACCGAGCGCAAGCGGGTGGAGGAGGCGCTGGAAAATAGCCAGTTGCGGCTTAGAGAGGCTATGGTCCTTGCGCAGGCGGCAAACTGGGAATTTGACGTTGAGAGTCGCTTCTTCACGTTTGATGACCGGTTCTACGCCATCTATGGCACCTCTGCCGAACGCGAAGGCGGCAATCGCATGTCAGCAGAGGATTACGCCCGGAATTTTCTATTCCCTGAAGATGTCCAGATCGTTGCAGATGAGATCGCGCGGGCCATTGCCGAGCCTTATCCTCGTGCGGCGTGGCAGTTGGAGCACCGCATTCGGCGGCGGGATGGCCAAACGCGTTATATCTCTGTTAACATCTCCGTGATCAAAAACGACCACGGTCGCACCGTCATGACTCGCGGTGTCAATCAGGACATCACCGACCGCAAGCGGGCCGAGGAATCGATAAAGGCATCACATCAGCAGTTACGCGCCCTTGCTGGGCGGCTTCAGTCCGTACGTGAGGAGCAGAGGAAAGAGTTCGCCCGGGAAATCCACGATCAGTTGGGAGGCGCGATGGCGGGACTGAAGATTGACCTCTCCTTTCTGTCAAAAAGCGCACCAAAAAGCTGGCATATAACAAAGAGAGATTCATTCCTGAGTAAAGTACGTGAAATGTCAAAACTCATTGACGAAACTATTGGTACGGTCCGCAGGGTCACGACAGAACTGAGGCCGAGCATCTTAGATGACTTTGGTCTTCTTGCAGCTCTTGAATGGCAGCTCTGGGAATTCCAGAAAAGGACGGGTATTCAAAGTGAATTTGTCTCAACCCTGGAAGACCTCAACATTGCTGAGAAACTTTCCATAACAGTATTTCGTATCTTTCAGGAGGCTTTGACCAACGTGGCCCGCCATGCAAACGCAACAAAAGTTACCGCGACGGTATATAAAGAGGCAGACAGCCTCGTACTGAAAGTGGAAGACAACGGAAAGGGAATAAGCGCAGATGATATTCATAATACGAATTCCTTTGGACTCATGGGCATGCGCGAACGCGCGTTGTTTCTCGGAGGAACGGTCTATTTCTCTGGTGAGCCATCTAAAGGGACAACCGTCTCAGTGCAATTTCCATATAAAACCCCCTCGCCGCAGGCATGATTTATTGGCTTGAGTTTTATAAAGTAACGGTTTATAATTCTCAACATGAAGTACATCCCCCGGTTGATCGAAGCTGAGTTGAAAAAGGCTTCAAAAAACTTTGCTGCCGTTATCCTCACCGGGCCTCGCAGAGCAGGAAAGACGACGCTCCTGGGGAAGCTTTTCCCTAAAGCAGAATATTATCTGCTTGAAGACCCTGATGTGATATCCCGGCTCCGGACAGACCCTCGTTCGTTCCTGGAAGATGTGCGTTGCCCTGCCATCTTAGATGAGATTCAGAATGTCCCTGAACTGCTGGGCTATGTGCGCACCCGCATTGACCGCTCTCCTGAAAAAAAGGGGCAGTGGTTTCTGACCGGATCTCAGGAGGCGCCGCTAATGAGAGGCGTCACTGAATCGTTGGCGGGCAGAGCTGCCATGTTTAGCCTGCTGCCTTTTTCCCAGCAGGAGACCCCGAAGGTTACCCTGCTCAGAGGGGGATTCCCGGAGGTCCTGGTGCGCCCTTCTGCAGGTTCGATCTGGTTTCGCTCTTATGTGCAGACGTATCTCGAGCGAGATGTTAGGTCCGTAAGTTCCATACGCGATCTGGCAACCTTTCACCGCTTCTTGTCCCTGGTGGTGAGCCGTTGCGGACAAATCTTGAACCGTACGGATCTGGCAGCCCCTTTGGGAGTTTCGGTACCGACGATTTCGGAATGGCTGAGCATCTTAGAAATAACCGGTCAGATTATCCTGGTAGCGCCCTTTTTTGAGAACTTTGGAAAGAGACTTATCAAGTCACCCAAACTGTATTTTGTAGATTCCGGTCTCGTCTGTCATCTGTTGGGTATTGAGTCGGATAAGATGTTGAATCATTCGCCCTTTCTTGGGCCTGTTTTTGAAGGGTTCGTAGCCTCTGAGATCATCAAACGGCAGATCGCTTCAGGAAGGCCAAGGGCGCTGTACTATTTCCGTGACCAGCAGGGGTTGGAGGTCGATTTTATTGTCCCCTCCGGCAATCAACGACTTCTTTTTATTGAAGCGAAGGCGTCCCGGACCGTTGTCCCGGGGATGGCTGAACCTCTTGAACGTCTTGCGAGAGCGAATACCCGCTACAAGATAGCCAAGTATCTTATTTATCGTGGAAGCAGGGAGAATTTCCCGACCACGGCTTTTAAAAGTGGCGTGAAAGCGCTGCCTATAAGTGAGTTGGGTTCCATTATAGGCGCCTAAGGGAGAAGCGTCATGATCAAAGTGATCATCGTGGATGACCATCCCGTTGTGCGACGAGGTCTGAAACAGATACTTCAAGAGGAGTCTGACGTAAAAGTGGTCGGCGAGGCGGAAAACGCGCAGGAAGCATTTAAAATAATCCGCAGGACAGATTGCAATGCAGTCGTTCTTGATATTTCTCTGCCCGGCGCAAGCGGGGTAGAAATCCTGAAACAGTTAAAATACGAATACAAGAAGCTGCCCGTGCTCATTCTGAGTGTGCATCCCGAGGAGCAATACGCGGTACGCGTGATGAAGGCGGGCGCCTCCGGTTATCTGACGAAGGAGAGCGCACCGGAGGAACTGGTAAAAGCCATCAGAAAGATAATCTCCGGAGGAAAGTATGTCAGTTCATCTCTTGCAGAGAAACTGATGACGGATATCGACGCCTCCGGAAAACCGCGCCATGAAAAGCTCTCTGACAGGGAATTTGAAATCATGCGCATGATTTCCCAGGGAAAGGCAATAAAGAAAATTGCCGAAGAATTATGTCTCAGCGAAAAAACAGTAAGCACCTACCGCACACGCCTTCTCGAAAAGATGAATATGACCACTAATGCCGAAATTATCAGCTATGTATTAAAGAATAAACTTATCGAATAAAAGAACAACTTCATTGTCATTCTCGCGAGAGACTGTTCGTAATTCTCTTTTTGTCATTTCGACCCCCCTTGTCATTTCTACCGAAGGGAGAAATCCATGTCCCGATCCCTTCGTGTTTACTCAGGCTAAACTCCGGGAGGGATCTCTTTAAACGATCTTTAAGATTTCTCAGTCACTGCGCTCCTTCGAAATGACACAAGGAAAATCATGTCATTCCAGCCCCCGATGAAGACGTTCGAGGGCAGGCTCCAGCGGGAATGCAGAGTTACTGTCATTTCTCGTTTCCCCTTCGCAGTGCTCAGGGCTTCGACGCACCGAAATGACGACAAAGGATTATACAATATCGTCTAAATTACGAGAGCCATGGAAAACTCGGTGAATTTCGACAGTTTTGCCACGAACAACATAGAACACAAGGTAGGATTCGATAACAAGAACACGATAGCCGAAACTTTTAAGCTTGTCATCTCTTGGTATGTGTCCAAGAAGCGGGTGAGTTTGAAGATTGCCAATGCGTTGATCGAGTTTATCAATAAATGCCGCTGCATTAGCCGGACTGTCATTTGCGATCCAGTCGAAGATCGCGGTAAGATCATCAACAGCTACAGGAAGATAACGGAGAACATGCTTATTTGCCATGCAAACGTTGCCTGATTTTTTTCATTACTTGAGTATGGGTAAGCCCCTTTTCTCCCGCAGCAGCTTGAGCTTGAGCAACGGCAAGCTTTCCGAAAAGCTCGACCCTGGCATTGAGTCTTTCATAATGTTCGATGCTCATAACAACGAGATCTCCCTCACCGTTCGTGGTTAGATAAACCGGTTCGTCCTGTTCATGGCACAAAGAGGCAATGTCGCGTGTTTGATTACGAAGGCTCGATATAGGTTTAATGATTGGCATGGAACCTCCTTCAGATATAGTTTCTGAAAACGACGTATCACCTAATATTGATAAAATCAAGAACGAATTTGCGGCACACTTCAGAATTGTCTTCCCCGCTCCCCTCTTCTCATTTCGACCCCTTCTTGCCATTTCGAGCAACGCGAGAAATCCTTAAGATCCCTCCCGAAGTTTAGCCTGAGTAAACACGAAGGGATCGGGACAAGGATTTCTCAGTCACTGCGCTTCTTCGAAATGACACAAGAAAAATCACATCGTTCCTAGCTTAAATACTGTTTCTCGGTGTTGGGTTTAACTTCAATCTTTCAGCTCATGGAGACCTTTCCACCTTGGATCCCTTCGATACATCTTCCTTGCCCTGCTTTATGATTTCAACCCACTCAGACTTAGAGAACAAATCAAGATTTTCTCTTTTCTTGTAGGAATTCTCTTACAAAACAATCAGGCTTTCCTGACAGACAATGAGGAACAAATGTTTTATTCCTGTAACACCTAGCGAATGTCATTCCGTGCGCGACACGGAATCCAGACAGGACGAAACTAATCTGGATTGTCTGGTCAAGCCAGACAATGACAAATGATAAGGAAGCTTTTGAGTAGAGGTGAAGCAAGAAGGTGAAATATGGACGTTAGGCCGCTCACTGCTCACAATTATAATACTGCTCTTGCTACGTGTCGGCGAGTTGTGCAGGTTGTGCCGCACAGCGCTGCCTCCCCTTCGCCTGTTTCTCCTGTCAATATTATCGATTGCATTGAGATACGGATGCTATTACACCGGCAATTGAACAT
>PLMX01000180.1 GCA_003142635.1 Syntrophaceae bacterium
CACTTTTAAATTTTAGCTAACAGGAAAAGAGGAAGGTGCATATACTGCCAAGCGGGTGATCTATTATTCTGGTAGATTTCTTTTTGTAATAGTGATAGTCAAATTAACATATTTAATTCCGGAGATTACGGCGTTTTGTTGTTTCTGAAACTCATTGATATTTTCCAGAGTGAGGAGAGCATATGAAGAAAACAGGAATCCTTTTCACGCTTATCGTGACAATCCTTTTCGCGCTTTCATCGTGTGCGACCGTGGCTACGGAAAAGCCCGAACAGCCTTCTCTCCTTTTTGTTGACGGCACGGTTCAAAGCGTTACGGGCAACCAGGCAATATTAGAACTGAAGCTGCCCGAATTTAAGAAGGCCCCCGAACCTTCCATAAGCGACATCGCGCAGCAGGTTGTTCAAAAAAGCCTTTTCCTTGAAGGAATAGCAACTGACGTAAACGGGACGGCGGCCGTCGTAAAAGAAATCAGGGGGAAAAACATCATTGTTGTTTTTGAGAAACCGGCGCCCTATCCGGCGGGAACCGCCGTAAAGATAAGGATTCCCAAGAAGGTATTGGCCGTGGTTGATTTTGAGGTTATCAGAGGCAATGAGCAGGCGGTCGGCAGGGTTACCCTCGAGGAGCTGACCTCCGCCCTTATCGAGTCGGGATATTTTACCATTGTAGAAAGATCCAAACTGAAGACGGTCATCAATGAACTGGAACTGAGCCTGAGCGGCCTCGCAAGACAAACTTCCGACAAGGCCATCGGCAACCTTATAACGGCAGACCTGATCCTTACGGGCACGCTCGCCGATTTGGGCGGCACGTGGGATGTCAATCTCAGGCTCGTGAACGTCAGGACTGGTCAGGCGATGGCCTCGATTGCCATGAGAACCCCGCTGATCAAGCCGCTTGAAATGAGAGATTCAGGCCCCATGAATGAAAGGTTCAATGAAGATACGCTCGATACCGCATGGCGGTTGGGTTTCAGAGAATCGGAAATGTTCGGCAAAGGCCGCGGCGGGTCTGATTTAGGACACCACTGTAAATTCGCATTGGACCCAAGTCAGGGTCCGGAAGATATCCACAGTGCCCTGAAAATAGATTATGATTTTACTGGTATTACAAATTGGACGCTCTGCAACGCATCGAACCATAAAAGAAGAGACCTTTCTTTATACAGCGGCATTGAATTTTATGTGAAGGCGACGCGGCCTGTAACGGGCCGGATAAATGTCTCAACATCTGTGCCGGATGACCCCAACAGAATAGATTCGTGGGTCACTTCATTCCGGGCGGGCACTGAGTGGAAGAAAGTAAGGATTTCTTTTTCCAATCTGACGATTGCGAGGGGCTGGATAAAGGGACGGGCAGAGAAATTCGGGGCGAAACCCGGGGATCAGGTCTTCAGGCCCAACCGGATTGAACAGTTCGCAGTGCAGGTGGAGAGTTCTTTGAATCTGCCGGATATCAAGGGCTCGCTCTGGGTAGGCAAGATGCGTTTTTACAGGGACTGAAGCATCAATTGCAATCAATACGCCCGGACATTTGCAAATTTACAATCCGCAATTATTGCTCCTCATCAGGCTTCAGTAAGAACACAAGGTGAAGCGAAGGTATGAAACTTCGATGGTAAAGCCGTATTCCGCAGTTTTATGTTTTTGAAACGATCTAACCCCATGAAAATCAATTAAGTCCCCACCGACATGTACAATCTCCTCACGACTGTTATCCTTTCCCCAATGGGCGACTAATGCATTTCGAGTACGGAAATCGGTCTTTCCCCGAATTGCGCAGTAATCATGCGAATCGTATGATACAAAAGAAGAAGGGCATTATTGCATCATGGCCGGTGCAACAATTGGAGGTTCAAAATTCACTAAGCTGAAAAGTTAGAATTTCATCCCGGCTTGCGGCGCGGTCCCATGTACGAACGTGTGCCTCACGGAGAAGTGATGAAGAACCGGCGGGGATGGGAGCGTGATCGGCACTGGGACAGAGGCAGTCACGAAGGCGAACGCGGCGGACCGGAAAGAGGTGAGCATAGAGGCGGGGAGAGACACGAGCGTTAAATCAAATGACAGTGTGAGCCCATAAGGCAAATTAAGACGGTGCAGAACCGTCGTATAAACAAAAACACAAATTCTTATCAAAGGAGGGAGCGATGAAAAGATTCATTATGTCGGCAATGGTTTTAGTGATGATGGTTACATCTATCGGAGGATGCTGGATAGGCTGGGAAAGAGATGACAGGGGCGGAAGAGGCGGAGAACGACGGTAGGGCATAATTAATTGATATCAGATTGCCATGACAGGTTATGGAGTCAGCCGCTTGCGGCTGACTCTTTTTTATTGTGCGCCCGGCAGGGCGCACTCACTTGGAGGTGGAAGTCCTCTACGGACCCTGATGACGGGAACCGTTAGCTGAACCGCACGGGCTGCCGCCGCGAGGCGGGGTCTGAAGGAAGCGGAAGGCAAAACCCTGGCCTGAGGAACACGAAGTGCATATGAGGCAACCACGTCTGGGCGAGAAGGCAATAAGATTCAAAGCCCGATAGTCATCCGGAAGGCGTGGGGGTAGATGCGACAGGTATATGGGGCGAAGGTGTGGGCGTAATACCCGGGGAGGTCTGCCGGCTTGCCATTAAGTGCTACCGTTATCGCGAGATAAGGGGAGGAGCGGGCAGAAGTCAGCTGAGGGCATAATAGCTTTGTTGCAGTAGAGCGAAGGCCCGAACGTGTAGGAGAGGAAGGGTGCTGGAGCCTTGATGGACGGGGGAGATGCAGAAAGAAAGGTTGAGAAGCCTGAGGACTCCCGGATGGTAACGGGCGGAACCCGTGAGAGCAAGGAGAGGGCGCGTCAAACGTCTGCAGCGGCAAAGGAGAACACCCGACCGGAAGAGACGATGCTGATGGAGAAGGTACTGCATCGTGAGAACCTGAGAAGGGCCTTAAGGCGAGTTATCACGAATAAGGGTGCGCCGGGTATAGACGGGATGACCGTAGAATCCCTGACCCCTTACCTTAAGGAG
>PLMX01000139.1 GCA_003142635.1 Syntrophaceae bacterium
TCGGATGTTCCGTATGAGAATCCTTTGATAATTGCTTCGATAATACCTGGCGATCTTTCGCTAAGGTCTTCCAGCATCCTCACGTCTGTTCCAAAATGTTCTGCAGCTTGTCCTAATATCTCCCGGTCTAAATATTTAATTCCGAGCTCTTTCGCCACCAGATAACCTATATACGCGCCGCCGCTTCCCATCTGTCTCGATATGGTTATCGTAATATGTCGTTCTTCACTCATGTGCCCCTCTCTTTCATCCATATCCGCACCTCCAATTCATACATGGCAAAAGCAGGACCACCTCCCGACCAATCCTCCATCATTACAAGGATTCTCTGATCCCAACATCCGCCCACTTTCCTTTGGACCGCTACATTTCGGGATCAAGTTTATCGGCCATTAAATTATTATTCTCCAGTATTCAAAGCATCCCTTAACGCAGCAGATGGTCTAAACGTAGCGACCTTTCTCGCTTCAATATTAACATCTTCTCCGGTCTGAGGATTCCTTCCTCTTCGTGCTTTCTTAGATTTGACCGTCCATTTGCCGAATCCGGAAACCATCACAGGATTACCTTTTTCGAGCTCGAATTTGGCGATGTCGAAGAAACTCTCAACGATTCTGATGCATTCAATCCTGGGAATGCCAATGTGTTCATAGAGAATGTCAACGATATCAATTTTGGTCAGTGCCATGTTTCTTCCTCTCATAAGCTGTGGATAGACTCTCAGCAAAATTTAAAAAAAACACAGTCCTTTTGGGGCACTTTTATAATAATTGACGATTATTTTTAAGAAAATATACGTGGTCACGTTTTTACGAGTCCTCAGTAGTAGACTATAACCAATGAGGAAGAAGATTATGTCATGCGATCCAGAGGATTCATTCTTGATTTTAAAGTATTTCAACGCGAGTTAACTCAACAAAGTGCGCTGACCTGAATAATCACAATAACATGTGCCCTACACGAAGAGACCGGGATGCTAAATCCCGGTCTCTTGCAAGGAGGAAGAGAACAAGCTGGCGTAACCCACTCTCTCGCTAAAATGCAGCACTAGAACGCAATATTTTACGTATCGTGCTACGGAGATATTTCCCCGATCGCGCCTTCGGCAGGGCTTTCGCGACGGAAGCCTGTTCGAAGCAGTTTAACGTCCCTTGAATGTTGACGACGCCATCGACGCGACCTAAAATGAATTCGTAACCATTGTTATCGAAATAAATGCCATGTCCCGCTACATTATGACAGGTCTGTCATTTACGTACTCTCGAAAATGAGTACCGTACCGCCATAAGGTTGTTGGCGAGCAGAGTTGACGCCTCTTCCCTTGAAAGAAAGAGTGTGGATACATGTCCTTCCGATACTTCCATAATGGCAAACACGTAATAAGCAGTATTAAAAATATTTGTGTATATTAATTATTTTCTTTATACTTTATAAAAAATAAAGGATCAATCTTTCTTATAATACTCAATTCGTTTGCCGTCGGATCTCATACCGAACGGGAATATCTGCTAACTCTATAAACCCTCCTTTCTCTCTACAAATTCGACCAATACACCATATGTATACTTTGGATGCAGAAATATGATCTTTGAGCCGCCAGCGCCTATGCGGGGTCTTTCGTCTATTAAGCGTATCCCCCTTTTTTTTAAATAACTTATCGTATTTTCAATATCCCCCGTCCGGAAGGCAATATGTTGAATCCCCTCTCCTTTGCTTTTTATGAATTTCGTGATGGGCCCTTCCGGGTCCGTAGATTCCAGCAATTCCAATTCGGTTTCACCTACAGGCAAAAAGGCCACTTTTACTTTTTGTTCGTTATGATTCTCCATTTTCTCTACTTTTAAGCCAAGTATCTCAGTGTAAAAATTCAAAGTTTCTTCTAAATTAGAAACGGCAATTCCGATATGATCAATTATTGAAATCATAGATTTACTCCACTCCTTAAATCAATCGATGGCAAATCAAGACTCGCTTTCACTTGGAACAATCACATTGGCCAGGGGGATACCCCTCACTCTTCTCAGGAATTCATAATTATGAAAGTTTTTTTTTCAATTGATAGATCAATACTGGTAATACTTCTTTGTAATCGGCAACCAGTCCATAATCAGCAACCTTGAAGATGTTAGCATCGGGGTCCTTGTTTATAGCCACGATCTTCTGGGAGCCAAGGCATCCTGTAATGTGCTGGGTAGCACCTGATATCCCTATGGCGATATAGAGTTCAGGGCTCACTATTTTCCCGGTCTGTCCAATTTCCATGTGATGGGGAACCCACTTCTCGTCTACAGGCACACGAGTCGCGCCGATGGCGGCGTTAAGGATATGTGCAAGTTCCCCGATTATTTCAAACCCTTTGATTCCGAGTCCGCCGCCGCCGGCGACAATGATCTTTGCATCTTCTAGTCGGATGCCTTCCTCTTGGACCGTCTCGCAATGAAGTAGCCTGACTTTGCTCGGATGTTGGCTTTCGACGGATAAAATGATCTTGTCCCCAGTGTGCACCTCCTGTACACTCATGGGACTCATCGACTTCGACCGAACGGTGTCAATCTGCAGCCTTCCAGACGTAGATGCAAACACAGCCATCGCTTTTCCCCCATAAGCCGGTCTAGTCTGAATAAAGCGATTCTGCTCCTGCTCATACTTCACATCCGTGCAATCCATACATAGTCCCGCATCCAGTCGGGCTGCTAGGCGTGGTGCGATGTCTCTTCCTAGATCGGTCTGTCCTATGAGGCAAAGAACAGGTTGAGATTTCTTGCAGATATCTGATGCTGCGGCCGTAATTGCTTCACAGTCAAAGATTGTAATGCCGGGCCAGGCCGCAATATAGACTTTATCAACCCCTCGATAGTTAGATGCCCACTGAAGCTGATGCGTATCATTTTTCGCTGCAATCAATAGCAGGTCAATGCTTCCACAGAGTTCATCGGCCAGTTTGGTCGCCCCGCCGAGGATCTCCTTCGTCAAGGAGGTAAGTCCGCTTTTCTGATCGATCTCGCCGATCACCAGGATTCTTTTCTCATTTCCCACGATTTTCTCCTTATCATTTTCCCATATCGGATATAATCTGTGCGAGCCGGGTGGCAGCCTCTGCCGTATTTTCACCTTTAACGAATTCGCACGTTCTCTCATTAGATGAAGCAGAAAGCTTAAGGAGGACATTTCTACCGGACACTTTGTCGACATCGATTCCCATCTCGTCTTTCGTCCACTGCGAAATAGGCTTCTTGGCAGCCGTAATGATGCCCCAGCCTGTAGGAATGCGTGCCTGCCCGAATTCGCTGCTGATGCTGATCAGGGCCGGCAGGTCCAACTCATACGTTTCATTGCCATGAGCTGTTATACGCTCGACATTCAGCTTGCCATCGACGGCATCAATCTTCCTTGCTCTCGTCAATACCGGGACCCCCAGATACTCAGCCATGATGGACCCCGTAACTCCGAGATCCCAGTCCGCCGACTGTCGCCCGCACAGGATCACATCATAGGCGCCGATTTTCCTCACGGCTTGGGACAAAAGATATGCCTTTGAAAAACCGTCCGACTCTTCGAGAGCGTCGGCGTTGACTCTGACGGCCTCATCCGCGCCCATGGCCAGGGCTTTCCTTAATATATCCTCTCCCGATGGATCACCTACGGTGATCGCCGTGATCTTTCCCCCATGCTTTTCCTTGATACGCAGGGCGGCTTCCACGGCCAACGCATCATAGGGATTCATGACCGGAGGAATTCCCTCGGGCGGAATCACGCAGTTTTTTTGCGCATTGATACTGAATTTCATCGGGGGCAAATCCGGATCC
>PLMX01000148.1:0-2344 GCA_003142635.1 Syntrophaceae bacterium
AATCGTAGTTATGCAAACCTCTCGCTATGGGAGTTCGGTGCTAAAATTCCATGCCGATTTTTCGACTGGTTGACGAAGTAATCTTTCCTCCCATTGATCTGACATCGGGAAATGGCATCCTTGCAGTTGGCGGCGACCTTTTGCCGCAGAGACTGATTGCCGCCTATAGTGAGGGTATTTTCCCATGGTATTCGGAAGGCGAGCCCATCATCTGGTGGTCTCCCGACCCNNGAACTCAGGGTCTCGCGAAGCATGATGAAAGTGCTGCGGCGTGGGACCTTTCGAATTACGTATGATCAAGAATTTCGTGAAGTCGTTCTGTCGTGTCAGGGATTACGGAGAAAACAGAAGGGCACCTGGATTACGGCTGACATGCTCGAGGCATACTGCAAGCTGCATGAGCTTGGAATTGCCCATTCCGCAGAGGCCTGGTATGAGGGACAACTCGTCGGCGGCATCTACGGCGTTTCGCTCGGGCGATGCTTTTTCGGCGAGTCCATGTTTTCCATTATGAGCAACGCATCAAAGGCGGCGTTGATCAATCTGGTTCACAAATTAGAGGAACTCAAATTTGCGTTTCTGGATTGCCAGGTTTATACGGCCCACATGGAAAGCTTGGGCGCTCGCTTCATTTTCCGCTGTGAGTTCATGGATCTTCTAAAATCAGGGTTGGAACATGAGACCATGCAGGGCAATTGGGGAGTCAGGCCGGAATTCAGAGACGGTAAGGCAGTTTCGTAAAAGCGGCAGTCGCACGTGGAAACTCGCGTTTCTCGTCGAGCGCCATCATTAACTCTGTTCTTGAATTCTCACAGCTTCCTTCAGTGGTGTGGAACTGCCACGGTCATCCTTCAGCCAATTTTGGATTATTATCCGGCAGTCGTCGCCGGCATCATCATAGAAACCGACGATTTTTCTTTCACGGACGGCATTTTCGACGGAGTCGGATGCATGTGCGGCGTTCTGCAGAATGTTCTGGCCGAAATCAGAACGGATAGTGCCTTCTGCGGCTATTGCGGGATCGGTCACGCCCAGGCGCTCGCGGATTGTCTCAACTGCGCTGGGACCGCGGTAAAGCAGAGCCAACGCGCGGTGTTCTCCGGGCTTGCTGCGGTCGGAAGGCGATACATTTTTCGGATCAAGACCGGTCATATATTTTACGATCTGGGAAAACTCGTACAGAGAATTTTTCTCGTTGATGATCTCAGCCATGGCGTCGTATTCTTCATCGGTTATCTGAAAATTGAACAGGCCCTCCATTCCTTGCTTAAGCTGTGCTGCGATCCGCGGCTTCAGTTTCTTTTTGAAGACGCCTCGCAGGAAGCCATAGAACTCCTCACCCTGGGCCGCGCTCATGCGGATCATCCGGGCGCCGACAATGCGAAGACCGGTCTTGGAAAACATGTCGATCATATTTCCCGGTCGGACGGAATGCTTGAAGAAATTGTCGGGCTTCAGGATGACCAGGGTTGTTTCTCCTTCGGAGCATTCGTCGTAGATGCCGGAGTCGCCAAATCCGAGCTCAGCAAAAAGCTCGAGATTATTCTTTGCATATTCAAGATTTGTCGGGAGCAGGACAGCCGGCTCGAAATACCGGACCGTCCCGTCAGGTGTGGTGACGTAGTCGCTGTAGGTCCCGCGAATGGTTCCGCGAATGGCTTCCGATTCTGCCGCCGTTGTCAGTTCACCGACTACGTCGTAAATGCGCTCCACTGCGTCTTTCCCTTCGAAAAGAAGAAACAGACAGCGATTATCCTGTCTATTAATATTTTCACGCCGCAGGTTCTGATCGATATAATCGACAAGGGCTTTGCCTAAGGCAGGCGAGATGCTCAGACTCTTCACGCGTCTTATATATTCAGCCACAAACGCATCGGACGGCCGCATCATCCGAATGCCGACCAGGTCGCAGCCGGAAAGAGACATGAGTCTCGCTATGATATTGCCGGTTCTTGACTTTATGAGGCTGTATGGTGTGATAACTACGTATGTCAATTCGGTTGTCATATATCGATTTCCTGTATACTTGAGAGAGATTTCCCTTTTTTTATATAAAACGATTGCAATCGGATGTCAACGGCAAAGAATTCAAAACGGGGCCGATCTCTCATTAGAGAGCATCTAGGAGGAGGATTGTCTCTATGGAGGGATTATCCGGTACTCATGATTTACGGCCGAGAGACCGCTGACACTTCATGGCCAGATTTTTCAGCAATGGCAGACGTTTTGCGCGGGAAGCGCTGTCAACGAGATTTGCGACGCCCCTCGGAATGTGGGCGAGAAATTCGGCAAGACCGCTCTTCAACCCGAGGAATCCATAAGCGCCGAGGGCCTGCATGAGGCG
>PLMX01000148.1:2372-12074 GCA_003142635.1 Syntrophaceae bacterium
ATTGCCGAAGCGCATGCCCTGAAAGTCTATGAATACCGGCTGGTCATTGCATATCATCACGTTTTGAGACTGCAGATCCCTGTGCACGAGGCTCGGTTTTACATCTTCAAGACGCGCCGATAGGCTCGTTAGTTCGTCCTCTAAATCTTTCGCATCCGATGGATTGAGCTTGATGCTGCAGACGCCGTGTACAAAATTCTCGAGGAAGTAATCGCGCTCCCATCGGTAAAGGTCGGGACTGAATCCTTCCATTAAGGGGACTTTATCGAAGGGGAAATCTTCGGCCGGAAAGGCATGGAGTCTGTATGCGACGGAGAGTGTCGCGCGGTAATAGGCACTTCTTCTTGTCTGCGATTCATCCCAGCAGGAGCGGAGATCCCTGTCTCCCAGGTCTTCCATGACGATGAAGCCCCTGACAGGGTCGTGTGTCATGATCCGGGGGACGGGGATATGGATCAGTAAGAGGAAGTCGGCAATCGCTGCATAGTAGCCGTTCTCCTTGCGAGCTTGATCGTAACACATGAAGATGACAGAGTCGTGACCTTCATATCTGATCCGGTGAAAAGACCTGCCTGACCCACGTTTGGCCAAAGGCATACTCGTCAGTGCATCTGAGCTTCCAAGCCCGAGTGCGTGGCGCACGAATTTGAGCATTTCATCATTTAAGTGTGACATAGTCCTCTAATAGTAGCCCATGAAATGTTATCTCTGCGATCCGCCCTCCGTCGGCGGCGCCGTCTGGGCAATCTCGAGTCTCGTTGCAGATCCGGGATAGTCCTTCTTTGGCTCATGGCTGTCGCCATGAAGGACGGCTCCTTACCCCTGTCCCGCGAGCATCGCATTTATCTTTTCATATTCTGCTACAGATCCGATATCATACCAGCGGCCTTCATCGATGATTATCCCAGCCACCGATCCAGGCTGTTCCTTGATCATGCTGATGAAGATAGGGACAACCGATTCCTTTTGGCCCGCTCTCAGGCGTCGGAGAAAGATTTTCTCCACGATATAGATGCCCGTAAAAAGACAGCTCGTAACGCCGTTGTCGCCCAGTGTATGCCGCAGATCGCATATCTCGCCGTCGGCATTCAGATTGACGTTCAAAGGGGAGCCGCTGCTTCTGAGAGACAGGGTAACTTCCTTCCTCTTCGCGTAGTGTTCATCTATGAGATGAGCAAGCGGCAGGTCCGTAAAGGTGTCACCATTGTAAACGAGGATCGTTTCGTCGTCAGCAAGTAGATCTTCGATGTTCTTTATGCCGCCTGCTGTATCGAGAAGCACTGGTTCATAGCGGAAAATCATGGGGATCCCCCGCCATTGCCTATCCGGGAATACCTTATTGTATGACTCAGCAAAGTAATGGGTATTGATAATAAAGCGTTCTATGCCTGCGGATATAAGATGATCCATGGCATAGGTAATCATCGGCCGTCCGCCTGCGGGCAAGAGCGGTTTCGGATAGTCGTCTGTTAAAGGGCGCAGGCGGGTTCCCAGGCCGGCGCCGAGAATGAATGCCGTTTTGATAGATGATTTCCGCATAGTCTTTCTTTAGTATAGTTTCTGAAGCTCCGCACCACAAAAGTAGTGTTTCAAGATAGATTCCGCGGTAAAGCCTTTAAGAGCCATTACTGCTGCCCCTATCTGGCATAAACCGACGCCATGTCCCCATCCGGCGCCGTGCAGGATAAAGCGGACTGGAAAGCCGGATGTATCATTCTCCGCAGATACGACAAAGGCGCTGCTGTACAGATGGCTCCGGGAAAGCCAGCGGCGGATCTCAAGTTCCTTACCTACGGTCAGGGTTCTTTTCGACCCGGCGATCTTCAGCCTGGCTATGCGGCCGGAGGGGCCCCGCTCAAGGGGAGTGAGAGAAAGGAGATTGCCGAAGTCGATTCCCGATTTCTCACGGATAATCTCTTCCAGTTCCTTACGTGAATACGTCACCTTCCAGCGGAAAAAATCCGTTGTTTCCTGATCGAAGGACGGGAGAATCCGGCGTAGGATATTCGCCTCGGTATTGCAGTAGGCCTTCGGATGTCCGAGAATCCATCGCCGGGCTTCTTCTTCCGTGCGGATCGGGCTGTAAGGGATAACAGAGTCCGAAACGCAAGTGAGATAAGGAATCGTGACATTCTCCCATGTATTTGCGAAATTGTCCGTGAGACCACCGCAGGCTTTGTGATAGCGGGTATCGCAGATATTATTGTCATAGACGAGAAACAGGCCGCGCGTCCTCTCAACTGCCTCCCGGGCGTTTTCGGAGATCATCCGGGTGATGCCCTGATACCGCTGGCAATGATCATCCGCACAGACATCGAAAAGTGTGTGGTCAACCCTATAGTAATACCTGACAAACTCTTTCGTTTGCAGGGCAGGGCCGGGCGATTTATTTTCTGCATGTCCTGCCTTTCCGATAGTTCGGAGCATGGACATGAGCCAGCTGCGTGACGCGACTGCTTGGGCCTTGAGGAATTCCGGTGCCGCTTCAGCGCTCATTTCAGAGGAAACGACGCTCGCCAAATAATCTTCCAAAGGAATTATATTGATGGCAGTGAGAGTATCATTTTTGTCGCTGATAAGTCTCAGCTCTCCCCGGAACGTTTGCTCCTGTTTTCTTTCCCAGTGAAAATTTACGCCTATCGTCACATCAAGGAGAGCGAAGGTTGCGTTGTCGAGAGGGGCACAGTGGATTTCCTTATCATGGATCATCTCATTTCCCGCAGCATCGGAAAGAATAATGCGACCCTCCCCCACGCGCGCACTGAATCCTCCGCTGAAACTTGTGGTGCCATTGAGCAGGAACGGGCCTTTCAACGTCCCTGCGACTTCCCTGTATCCCTGCAGGATGCCTACTTTGAGTATCGGTTCTTTTTCCATAGCGCGATGAACAGCGGGACGTGTGCCAGCCCGGCCCCAAGGTAATGATGCCTTCCGTTCCTCAATCCTGTACCTCAAACGTGGTTTAGTATAACACGCACGCCCATATCAGAAACAGGGCGATTATTCAATGTCTAACCGTTGGTTTGCTTCTTGAAGGTCACAGGCTTCAACCAAAATGAGAGCAAAACCAAAGCCAGAAATGTGATCGTCGCATAGGCAATTTTCTCAAGAGTCAGGTCTTCAACATAGATCAGTCTTTCAATCGTATCTATGGTGAACTGGCCGGGGTAGACCCCACGAGATACACCTTTGGCTTTGAGATAAACTTCCAGGTAGGTGAGGGGGCAGATAGTTCCGGTCAATTGCATGATGACCGTGACGATCAAGGAGAACAGATGAATCGCCCTCCATTTCTGGAGATTAAAGTACAGGAATACCGGAAATCCCAAAATGACAAAGGCAATCCACAGGAAATGGGCGAAGATCACCAAATCGGCTGCTATCCTGTAAATCATATGCGTTCCACAAAAAGTACTTCCATGGAGGAACGAGTATACTTTCTTACGGTTATTAGACAGGACCAGGGGCTAAGCCCCGTCCCAGCGTGCGATTGCATGTGCGGCCAGGGCGCGGCCCTGATTATAGCCTTCCTCGAGGATAAGACGATTCTGGCTGAGCCGCGATACGCGGAACTTTTCGGGCGGACAGATTTCGACGATGGTTACGCCTTCCGGTGGCTTGCGAATCATATTCACCGATTCATTGTAGCGCGAAACACGCTTAGTCATCGCCTGTTGCAGCGCAGGATAGCGCCGCATGCTCCAGCGTACGAGGCAGTCAAACGGATCGCGCCGTTTGAGGTAGTCTCGACTGCGGGAACGGATTACCATGATCCGGCGGGCTCCCAGACCAATCGCCTTGCCTATGGGAATGGCATCCGCCATGCCGCCATCCGTCATGTTGCGGTTGTCGACAATCGGGTAAGACCTGTAGAAAAGAGGCATGGCACTGGATGCCTTAAGAACATGCTCAAGGTCCTGGGCGCTGGTTTCTTTATATACTGCCTTCCCGCTTTGCACATCCGTAAGGACCACTATGAAAGGTTTTTCTTTGGTATAGATTCTCTGCAAATCGAGCCGTATTTCCCGAATGGTAGTCCCCCAGAGCCAGTCGAGATCCATCAGGTGACCGCCACGGAGGAACCTGACCAAATCAATAAACTCGGGCCGCAGCGAATAGCCCGTATATATTCTCTTGTTGCGGCCGATCATTTCGGCAAGAAAAGCTGCAAGATTGGATGCTCCGGAAGAAACACCCACATAGAAATCGAAAGGATTGAATCGCTTCTCAAGAAATCCATCCAGGATACCCGTTGAGAAGACCCCGCGCAGCGCACCGCCTTCGACAACGAGAGCCGTAGCCATAGATTGATTTGCAGACTTCTCGGTCCGATCACTATGCGAATCGGTTGGTGTCGCCATTTTGTATTTGCTCTCAGAAAGATATTGTTTATTGTTTTGCTTGTGTCGGAATCAACGTTCCGTCTCGGCCGCGATACACAGAAAACAATATAAGTGCCATAAGAACAAACTGCAATATAAAAAATCATTGACACTTTCTTGTCGGGATCGGATATTTATCGAAGAGCGCCTCCAATTTTTTTTCGCGGCAATTTGCCGTTCGTCTTGAATCTATTTCTCTAATCCTTTTCCCAACCGTAATTAAAAAATTTCGAGCGCACAAAACAGGGTTATCCGTATTGCAAATCACAGGTCGGTCTGATACCGTATTTAACTGTAAGCGGTACCCCCCGAATGGCAGCAGAAGGATGGGTTTTTGCGAGTTATGCTCATCCGAGAGAGAATCAGAATTGGGGATCGCAAGGAATTATGGAGGTGCTTCCGTGAAGAAGCTGACTGTGACGATGTTTATTGCGATCATTATTGTCATTATTTCAGTGCCCGCTTTCGGGAATGATCAGACCTTGGACGCCACTGTGGATATTATCCTCGTTAGACCGGCGAGTCTGGCTGCAACGTTAGTCGGCACGGCGGTTTTTATCGTTTCATTGCCGTTTTCGATCCCAAGCGAGAGCGTCGGTACTACTGCAAAAACACTTGTAGCGGAACCCTTCAGTTTTACATTCACGAGACCAATCGGAGACTTCAGTGGTGACCGTATGCGAAGCAAAGCTCCGACCAGAGAACCGCTGCCTCCGGCGGTTGAAGAAGATGCTGAGACAGAAGGGTCATCCAATCAATAAGAGAAATTGAGTGAATCGAAAGTTGCTGTCGATGCTTGGGCCTTCTGCGCACCTTATCATGCATGATCATGCATGGTCTAATCCATTGTATATTTAGTCGGCTGATATAGACGGAGACGTGAGACGGGATGTGGATGAGCTTGTTGACACACCTGTTGATTAATTCACTAAGTATTTGAAAAAATTGAAACTTAGCGGAGAGAGAATTTATGGCCAAGATGAAGGAAAAGTCAATGGCTGGCGATTCCGACCTGCTGTAAAGCAGCTACGTGGCAGGAATTGAGATATAGTGGGGGCACCGGATTTCCTGCGGCGGACAATCTGGCAGGGAGATTATGGTATGTTCATCTTCATACCGACGAGCTTCCTGGCAAGGACTGGAATGCCGGAAAGCAATTCCTCTTCTTGACCTGCCGAACACTTGAGGGTGCCGAGGCCCAGGGTTCCCATCGTTCTTATGTCCGTCCGCTTCGCCTGGAGAACATATGAATTACCCAGCATGGCAAGTCTTCCCGTAACGGCTTGATTTGCCGCAAGCCATTTTCCGAGCTCTACGATCCCCTTCTCATCAACCAGACCTGAATGCTGCAGCTTTAGTTCCTGCATGACCTGCATCATATTTTCACGATTAACCAGCGAAAAACGGCCCAAGATGAAAAGCTCCTCGCGGAGCGCGTCAGTCAGAATAAGTGCAACAACACTGAGGCGATCGACCGTATCAAAATCATAGACGACAAGCTTGGCCTTGTCTGTTGCCGGGGTTTCGGTTAGCAAATCGTGTTCGAGTTTCTTCTCAAACTCCTTGCGTTTCTCTGTAGCCTTCACCTCAGGCTGCGGAGCAGGGCCGATTCTTGCGATGACCTTTGGAAGTACCGTATCCTTCTTCATATCAGGTATAGGTTGCTTGCCCGTCGTATCCGGCAGTCTTGTCACTGGCGGTGATGGCAGTACGGATTCCTCAACAGGGGCCTTTGCTCTCGGGGTTTCTAAAGTCAAGGGAGGTCTTTCTCCAGGTGCCGGCGGAGACTCTATCATCGGCTTTGGAGGCGGCTGAATGGGTGCTTTTGCCTCCTCTTGTGCTGGTGATATGGGAGGAGCGGTCTTTTGCCGCGCTTCTGCAACGGGAGTAGGCTTCTTTTCAATTGCAACTCCGGGTGTTGCAGGGACAATTTGCGGGGCCGGAGGCGTAACCAAGGCGAGCTTGGTTTCAGGAGGTGCCGGCATCTTCGTCTCTCCTTCCGGCATGAGACGACCTTTGCGAATGGCCGCGGCCAGTAGGTCTCCTTTGGCATCATAGAATATTTGCCTGTACTGAGTTTGGAGCACTATCCTGGCACGTTTAACCACTATATCTGGCGAGTGAACAACAAGGACGGTGTCTGAAGCCGTATATTGCGTGCCTGTCTCAATATTGATCAGTACCATTTTGAGCGTTAAATTAAGCGAGATACTCCTTATAATAATCATCGCGTAATCGGCATATAATGCCTTACCAGCCTGTCTTAGCAATGCATAGTCTTTTTTCACCCACCAATACTGTTCTGAACCCGGCGCCCGTGTTCCTAAGACAGCCTGTGTCTCTTCTTTGTTTATAACCTCATATACGCCCGTGGCCTGCAGATAGCGATCAACACCAGCAGTCATTATCCTTTCAAATTCATCGTTTGTATTTGAGTAACGCCAGCGGCCTTGTGGCTCTTCGGAAATGACCTGCACAAAGACCCGCAGCTTGGCGGAGGGAGGAGGGCGCGGGATTGCATTTAGACGTACCGTCGAGCAGGCGTTGAGGCAAATGGATGCCACGAGCACAGCGATGACAAAAGCTTTAATCAGAAATCTGTTATCGTTATTTTGGCTATCGTTTAACATGTCGGTATCTTAGCTAACATCAAGCTCAAAAAACTGTCAAGGGAATTCGATAGAGCCATGAGCTCGTGCAAGCCGGAAGTACGCTCCGCATCACCCGGTTTGTCAGTGGCTTGCTTCATCTACTTCGCCCAATAAAATAGCGATTCCTGAGTTCTGTTTCAGCCGGAAAAAAAGACGGAAAACTAATCCCATTCTTGAGGTCGAGACAGAAAAAATTGCCGTATAAATTTCATCAGCGAAAGACCGTACTTTCACTTCTTTCCATAGCCGCTGCCTTTTGGCGATTGCGCTGACCGCGGCTGTGCGGAGTCGGCTCTTCCCGGCAGTTGCAAGAACCCGTTAACAAGAATAAATGTCGAAGCTATATTGTCTCTTATTAATACATTCATAAATCAATATCTTACATCTATAAAAATACTTGGAATACAACCTCGGCAAATTTGTCTCATAGTGCCGTATAATTCGGCAATCATCGCCTTTTCACAGACAATTGAGACGTTGAACCAATGAGAGATCCATTTATGCCCGGCAAAGGTATGCTTCTTGCTTTTATGCGGGTTGAACCCCCGGACTCTCACGAGAAAGGAAGATTCAACGCAAATTGAATGGTGATTTCAATGTTGGAAGCAGAGACCATAGTTACCCGAGACGAAATTAATATTGTACGAGAATTGCGTGAGGATCCGCTTTCAGAACTTATGCTGCAAAAATATTTTCTCGGCAGCTTGATTGATTCCATTCCGGACATTATGTTTTGCAAGGATGCCGAGGAAATATATTTGGATTGTAATACGGCATTTGCGCTGCACATGGGGCTTGCCAAGGATGAAATAATCGGCAAGACGGACTTTGACATTTTTCCGCTCGCAGAAGCGGAGCTATATCATCGAAACGACCGGCTGACACTGACCCATGAAAAGCAAAGGTATGATGAAGAGTGGATTTTATGCCCGGATGGAAGACGCGTATTGATAGAAATGTGCAGAACTCCTTATTATGGGCCGGACGGGAAGCTTCTGGGAGTTATCGGCGTCGGTCGCGACATCACGGACCGTAAGAATATCGAAGATCAGAGTCAGTATATGACCGCCAAACTCCAGCAAATGGTTGCGGAGCGTACGGTTGAGTTGAGAAAAACAAATCTGGCGCTACAGCGGGAAATTAACGAACGAAAGAAGACGGAGGCTGCCCTCAGGGCGAGCGAGGAACGCTTTCGCTCCCTCGTAGAAACAACCAGCGACTGGGTATGGGAGGTCAACGAGAACGCCGTCTTTACCTATGCAAGTCCTAAAGTCAAGGCACTGCTCGGATATGAACCGGATGAGGTATTAGGAAAGAAACCATTCGATTTTATGCCCCCGGATGAGGCGCAAAGGCTGGCTAAATTAACAGATGCGATAATAATGTCACACGAGCCTCTTGCGGGATTAGAGAATATAAATCTATGCAAAGACGGGCGGAAAGTGGTGCTTGAGACGAGCGGTGTGCCAATATTTGACGGGGAAGGGAACCTTCTGAGTTATCGCGGTATCGCCCGCGACATAACGGATCGCAAACGGGCGGAGGCAGAACGTACGCAACTGGAGCACCGCTTGAACCGCGCGGAAAAAATGGAGGCACTGGGGACCCTCGCGGGCGGCGTCGCGCATGATCTCAATAATGTCCTGGGTGTTCTTGTCGGTTATTCGGAATTGCTCTTGGAAAGACTACCGGAAGGAAATCCCCTGAGAAGTTACGCTTCCGGAATTCTGCAATCCAGTGAGAGGGGCGCTACGATCATCCAGGACCTTCTGACGTTGGGTCGGAGGGGGGTTGCGGTGTCCGAAGTTGTCAACCTCAACACGGTGATTACAGATTACTTTGAATCTCCGGAGTTTGAGAGATTGAAGGCATATCATCCGTATGTGACATTTGAGAGCGATCTTGAAGAGAACCTGTCGAATGTCAAAGGGTCACCCGTGCATCTGGAGAAGACCATAATGAATCTTGTCTCCAATGCGTCAGAGGCGATATCGGGTGAGGGAGAGGTGATAGTCCGGACAAAGAACTGCTACGTCGACAAACCTATCGGGGGATATCATGATGTACGAGAAGGTGACTATGTGGTTCTGACGGTATCGGACAACGGCAGGGGCATCTCGGCTTCTGACATCAAGAAGATATTCGAGCCATTCTATACGAAGAAGGTCATGGGGAGAAGCGGGACAGGTCTGGGACTTGCTGTCGTGTGGGGAACAGTGAAGGATCATGACGGATACATAGATGCGCAGAGCGAGGACGGCAAGGGGAGTACTTTCACGATCTATCTGCCGGCCACGAGAGAGGAGCTGACGGGGGATAAGCAGAGGACATCTCCCGAGCATTACACCGGCGGGGGTGAGACGATTCTGGTGGTGGATGACGTGAAGGAGCAGCGCGAGGTGGCAGGGAGCATGTTGACGAGGCTGGGCTACAAGGTGGAGGCAGTTTCGAGCGGAGAGGAGGCGATAGCCTACCTCAAGGCCGGCAAGGCCGATGTCATCGTCCTGGACATGATCATGGACCCCGGGATGGATGGTCTGGAGACGTACCGGCGGGTACTTGCCGTCGACCCGAAGCAGAAGGCAATAATAGTGAGCGGTTTTTCGGAGACCGATCGTGTAAAGAAGGCCCTGGAGCTCGGTGCGGGCGCCTATGTCAGAAAGCCCTAT
>PLMX01000069.1 GCA_003142635.1 Syntrophaceae bacterium
AAATGGACTGCCTCCCGATACTCTCGTTTGGACCGCGGACTCATGATTATCCCTCCTTTTGGAAGTCGATGTTCGGTAACATCGAATTATGAGTCAACGATCTCTTTTATTCACCTCCTTGGGTAACATTTAATGTGAGGCAATTCGTAAGCTTATAATTACTTGACCCCTGTAGCGTCTATATGAAATACTACCGGGAATTATGACAAGAGTTTATAATTCCATCCCGGAGGTGATACATGAAAATTACAAGTCTCGATAGAGTAGAAACGACGAAAATGGCAATGGAAGGGGCTAAGGATATCCTGAAGCAGGTGCCCATATCGAAAGCAGACGGCACACCTATTTGTTCTCTTAGGGTATTCACGATCATGCCCGGTGGTCATAGCCCTTATCATACCCATCCTTTTGAGCACATAAATTATATCATAGAGGGTGAGGGCGCTCTTGTTACGGAAACCGGTGAAGAACGTCCTGTGAAAAAAGGAGATTTTGCCCTTGTACTGCCGGGCGAAAAACATCAATATAAGAACAGATCAGCGCAGAATCCCATGATTATGATCTGCGGGGTGCCGAAGGAATACGAGTAACCGCGCGGATATGTGTATCATTGCTCTTGCTTTTGGGGCCAAAACGGCCGCTTCATATATATGCGTCACGTAATCATCGAACAGTTGTCATTGTTCTTGACGAACGATTTTTATTTTCTTATAATATAGAAACACTTATGCTGCAGGGTGAAACATGGACGTTAAAACACCGAACAATGAAATAGCCATTGCTTTTCCCGCGCAATATCGGCGAGCCATCACCTTGCTGCAGTATGTCTCCCATCCTTCCGCTTCCGTTTTTCCTGACGATGTTGTGGATTGTGTAGAACTGCAGTCGGGCAAGACTTTGCCGGCAAAAAGGCAGATTGTCGCTTACAGACCTGCTGACAGTCCTCGGATTAAGAACAAAGGGCAAATCATAGATACATGGATTTGAATTTTCCCCCGTCTCTTGCCGTTCTCAGTCATAAAATTCCCGTGCAGTCTTCCACAAGCAATCATTTTCTCTTCCCTTCATAGGTCATGGGAAAGGTTGTTGATGTGAATAAGAAGGTCATACTGTTTGTTACGACGGCAGCGTCTTTTATCACGCCCTTCATGGGCTCTTCCATCAATATAGCCCTTCCTTCCATTGGCCGGGAATTCTCCATGAGCGCCGTCCTCATGGGGTGGGTTGCTTACTCCTTTCTGCTTGCCGCCGCGACAGTCCTTGTTCCTATCGGAAAGATAGCCGACATCTGGGGAAGGAAGCGAGTCTTCTCTATCGGATTAGTCGTCTACACGTTGTCCTCTTTTTTCTGTGCTGTTGCCGCGTCATCTTACTTTCTCATTTCTTTCAGACTACTCCAGGGCATTGGCGGAGCTATGATTTTCGGACCGTCAATTGCCATTCTGACCTCTGCCTTTCCTGCCGGTGAAAGAGGCCGTGCCTTGGGAATCAATGTCGCTTCCGTCTATATTGGGCTTTCTGCCGGACCATTTTTGGGCGGCTTTCTTACGGAGCATTTCGGCTGGCGCTGCATATTCCTGATCAATGTTCCCCTCGGTGTAACGATCTTAATCCTTATGCTGTGGAAGATAAAGGCGGAATGGGCCGAAGCGAGAAACGAACGTTTCGACTTTAATGGCGCCTTCCTCTATATGGCTGCACTTTCAGCTTTAATGTACGGGTTTTCTTCGTTGACAGAAGCTTCCGGGGTCTGGCTTGTCGTCCTTGGCCTCATCTTGATTATTATCTTCATCTTCCGGGAAAGAAAGGTAAAGAATCCTCTTCTCGACATAACATTGTTTCGTCATAACACAGTCTTCGTCTTCTCTAATCTGGCAGCCCTGATCAACTATAGCGCCACTTTCGCCGTGTCCTTTCTCCTTAGTCTCTACCTTCAATATATCAAAGGGTTGAGCCCCCTCCATGCCGGCGTAATTCTCGTTGCTCAACCCGTCGTACAGGCTGTTTTTTCACCCTTTGCCGGGAGACTTTCCGACAGGATTGAGCCGCGCATCGTCGCCTCCATCGGGATGAGCCTCACCGCCTTTGGTCTGGGGCTTTTGATCCTCATTAACAATCAGACACACATTCTATTTATTGTGATTGTCCTTTTCGCGCTGGGATTAGGCTTCGCTCTTTTCTCATCGCCGAACACCAATGCCATAATGAGCTCCGTAGAACAGCAGTTTTATGGTGTCGCGTCCGGAACCCTGGCCACGATGCGTATCACCGGGCAGATGTTGAGCATGGGAATTGTGATGCTGATCTTCGCGCTTCACATAGGAGACGTTCCTATCACGCCGGCAGAATATCCATCGTTCATGGGGAGTATGCACAGCTCCTTGATAATACTGAGTCTGCTCTGTTTTGGTGGCATCTTTGCGTCGTTTGCCAGAGGCAAGGTCCGTTAACGCTCAACTTTGCAAGGGGCATACAGTCTAAGGCCTGCAACTTCCGCACAGGAAAGCAGCCTGAAAAAAAAGCATAGGAAACGCGAGAAAATTAAGTTAAGAGACGACAAGTACTAAGGAGCAAGTCAATCGACAAATGTCAGGGAAAAACTAAGATCGGAAAATAAAATCCGTCTCCAAATATGGGAGGAGGCTTGAACATGCTGGCTATAGAAGACCTACAGGTAAAGATCGGTGACCGGGAGGTTCTCAGGCACATCGATCTGGAAATCAAGACAGGGGAGACGCACATCCTGTTCGGTCCGAACGGTTCGGGCAAGACGACGATCCTCATGACGATCATGGGCTATCCTCAGTTGGCCATTCGCAGTTGATGGAAACGCTACACCTCAAAAAGGCTGCGGTCACTTTTCGTCAATATCTCGTTTCCTTCCTCTTTGATCAGGATCATGTCCTCCAGTTTGACGACCCCTGCGGACTCATCCAGCATGTGCATATCCAGAGCAATGACATAGCCATCCTCCACCGGGGATTGATCGTATTCCGACGGAATGGGGGGTTCGTTCAATTCCAGCCCGATACCATGACCTATGAGACGCGACTTTCTTCCCCCGCCAAAATTTTGGAATTGGCCTTCTCTGCCAAGAGCCGATGCCTTCTCGACGGCCATCCTGTAGATGTCACTGCATCGCATCCCCGTTTTCATACTCGCGATAAGATGGTCGGCTATGGTCCTTAGATCGACATACATGGACATGGCGCTTTCGTTTGCCTTCCCCAGACAATAGGTCCTCGTCTGGTCTGCGTGATAGCCTTCAACAATCACGGGTATATCTACTATGACCAAATCTCCCTTGGATAATTTTCTTCGTGAAGGGCCTGCGGGTACGGAAGGACTGAGCCCCACGCCCGTGATTGTATAAACAACACCACTCGTCTTGAAAAGATTTTCTCCCGAAGAAATCGGTCCGCGGCTCATAAAAAAGTCCGGCTGCCGGATAAAGAATATGCCTTCATGCCCCGCCAATCGATGGGCGTTCTCCACATAGGCGGCGAGTTCCAGTTCTGTGATGCCCTCCTTCAAGGCAGCAAGGGCAGCCTCGTGACCCTGGTGAATAGCTTCGCAGGCTTTTCTGATCTTCTCTATTTCTGAGGGGCCTTTTGTTTTTCTCTGTTCCAGAATGACGGGACTGATATTCACGAAATCATAATTCCCAAAGGCCTTCTTGAATTGATCCAGTTGTTCCACTGTCAAGACATCCAGCTCGGTGCCTATCCGACGGATGCCTTTACTAAGATCGCCGGAAATCTTATTGAAGATTTTTTCCAGGCGTCGTTCTTCCGTAACTTTTTCCTTGTCTACAAAAACATCGCTGCGGGCAAAATCATAGCCGCTCCTGATGAACAACCGGTAATCGTCAGGCAGAATCACAAGATAAGAAGGCTGTGCAGTACCCGTGTAATAAAAAACGTCTCGCGAGTAAAAGATCAGGGCGCCTGCAATATCCTGCGCTCGCAGATTCTCTTGCAAGTGTTTAATCCGATCCTGCGGTTTCATAATAAACCTCCGTTGCCTTATGATTCAAAATATCCTTTCCACCTCATAGGCTAGTTCTGTTTTGCCCTCATTTCCGTAAAGGCAAGAAGTATTTGGAAGGACACGTCTTACCTTTTCTGCTAATGACTTGATTTCGTGCGCCTGCGGAGCCCGCCACGGCAATCCCTGGATGGGGAGATAAGCATCTATCCTGAACGGAATCTCTGGATCAATGGAGGCAATGAAATCGGCGATCCTCAGCACTTCATCCTCGTCAACGTAGTATGGTATGAAAACAGTCTCAACATGAAGCGAGACGAATTTCGATGCGGCGATCTGAGTAAAGTTCTGCAAAATAACCTTGTTGTCAACGCCTGTATAATCCCTATGCAGTGCTGGCGTAATGGCTTTGATGCTGAAAATGATCTCGTCTACCATCGACAGCGGTGGAGATTTTCTGCCGTTTGTAAGAAGAACAAAGGAACAATCCTTCAACTGCTTCAGAGAAGCCAGAATACGCGGCAACATCGGGTCGCATACCGGTTCGGCACCCATGAGGACGATCTGTTTTAAGGACAGAGGGTCGAGAAGGAGCATGAGTTCTCGTAGCGTCAGAAAACGGGTGGGGTGCTCGCTCTTGTATGACGGGTCGTAAATACGTAAACGTGTTTCCGGAAGGTGGCAGTCAAAGGCCTCCTTCTTTAGAAGGCACACTTTGCACCGGAGATTACAGCCCCAGAAATAGAGGCAGCCTACGCTGTGTTCCCTCGAGTATGTCATGTGATAGACGCTTGTCTTTCGGGAATTATTTCTCTTCGTTGATTTCATGATAAAACTTATAAAATGTATGACAGAATATCTCTGTGGTTAGAGCAATTGAGACGGTTAGTCTGCGAGGGTAACGAAGTAACGAAAATCCTTTAACGCAGTATATTTTCGAAGATTGATGCGATGTTGTCAAGGGATTTTTGAAGGTTGGCAAGTAACTCGTGTATCAAGAAATTCTCCTAAGTCACTGCTTGCTTTGATCTGCAAGTGTAGTTGCCAGTAAGAAGATATCACGGCGAATGAGGCCATATAGCGGATAAAGATTTCCTTGCGGTCGTTTCTTTCAACTCCGCAACGGCCTGATGGCAACCTGGCGTCAGCAACACGAGGATTTCTTCTGATCCACAGTTTGCCCGCAAGATTCTATGGGGCCGCAGCACGGCGCGTCGCTTCGGCCCAGCATGGAGTTTATGACTGCGGCTGCACAGCCCACACCTGCCTCCACGGAAAACGCCCCTGTCGGGCAATTGCGGCTGCAGGCCCCGCATTCCATGCAGGCGTCTCTATCTTGAATCCATGCGCGGCCTATTGCGTTTACAGCAATGACCGCCTGGGGGCAGACCTCGCTGCACATGCCGCAATCGACACATTTTTCTTCATTGAGATCGAGCGTCACTACATCTTTCAGATAGGCCATTCTTTCCATTTGTAAGCTCCTATGCGATAAAGCGAGACGTAAGCCAGAGACCGAGACCGGCAATGCCGGCAGCGATCTCCAGGGGCATGGCAATGCGCATTTCCTTTTTTACTCCCGAAAGTGAGGTATACGTTGAGGCGCCGGTAAAATTCATGGCCAGATAAGCCGCTAAGGCCGGTACGAGCAGGAGCCATGATAAAGCTTCGAGCCTGCCGGGCCAGAAATAAAGGTCGGGATTCCTCATTATCAAGAGGAAGAATACAGCAACTACACCGACTACACAACCCTTGAGCGAAAAAGCCCGGCCGGGGATAAGAGGGAGCAGGACCGGCGTCAGGACAGCGCCGGAAATGATTGCCGTCAAAATGGCAATGACAGCAAAGCCGCCATAATTCATAAGATTCGCCATGTATCCTGCGGGACCTCCCAGCCCGCCGAGAAAGAAGAAGACGAGCATGAGAAGAAGAGCTGCCTTGAATGCCGCCACAAGCTCTATGGGTATCAAGGCTACTCGTTCACGCAGAGTGAAGGCTTTCAAGCGCATCTCCGGCGTCGCTATGAGGCCGGCTTCTAAATAGGCGGGAAGGTCTGAGGCCCGGATGGGGCCGTACTTGACCTTAAAACCGGAAAACTTTTTTACCAGGTGGGCGGCAACACCAGGGCCGGAGAGCTGAGGAAGGATCAATTCCCTGTGGGCGACGACCCTTTCCAGTCCGCTCATCTTTATACGTCGTACCAACTCCTCGGTTCCAAACGTGCCCTTGCCCGCCGCACACCAGACGTTGATCCCTTTCGTATCGAGAACCAAAAGCCAGGCATCCCTTCCGGGAAGGGCTTCACGGAGACGGTCAAAAGTCATCTTGTAATTTGCAGTAACGAGCACTCGCGATTCATTGTCCGGATTTCCGAGGGCATAGAGGCCGGGTTCAACTGTATAGTCCATGCGGCCGACGCCCCAGCGGGCTTTCACTGTCCCCCATTTATCATGCCATGTTAAGACGGCGGCGACCTTCGGTGCGGCGCCGACGGGTGTCTCGATTGAACCAACGACGAATGGCTGATTATGGCCGGGGAGGCCCGCCTGAATCTCACACGGTTCGCGCTGTTGCAAAATTACCGGCAGAATAATGGAAACTTTTCCCCTGCCGCTTTTGCAGGATTCGCTTTCTTTTGTGTTGCAATCAGGTTGACACACTTTCTTGCTCCTTTGGGGTTATTCACTGCACGGACAGGCTGACGAAGCTTTTTTCACGGCATCGATAAAGAGCTTCACGGCATCATAAACGAGTTTCTTTTTCTTCTCGGGAATTCGTCCTTCAATGGCGCCTACAAAACCTTCAAGGCATAACCACACTTTCTTGTGAACTTTCCTGCCTGCCGGTGTCAATCTCAAATTCACGGCCCTGGAATCATGGTCAGATATCCTACGTTCAATCAGTCCCTGCCTGACCAACGGGTTCACGAGTCTCGTGGTGGTGCTCTTGTCAACGGCGAGGATCTGATGAAGGTCCAACATTTTCAGCTCCCCTTTTTTTGCAATCTCATCGAGTATGAGAAACTGGGTAAAAGTCACGTCCTGACAAAAAGTCGCATCCTGACGGCAAAAGCGAACGACCTGACAGAGCTCAGATACGAGGGAGAGAACATCCCTGTTTATACATACGATACGCTTTTTCATAGTTGTATTATACAACTATTATCAGACTTTGTCAAGAGTTTTTTTCGTCTGGGAAGAATGCTCATTTGTATCGGGCTTTAGGTGAGAGATCCGCCATGCGGACGGGATACATTGTTCTTGCAAGTAGATGTACTCCAAAGTAATATAGCCACATGCAGTTATGAAATCGGCAATAGTCGAGAAATGGAATACGATATAGAAAAGGAGAGCCTATGAGATTTGCAGATGACATCTATGTTTATGAATGGACAGACTCTTTTGAAAATAACTGTAACAGCTTTTATATAGGCGGCAGTGTCAACGCCATCGTCGATCCCGGATTGAAGGGTTTCGTGCCTAACCTTCTTGAAAGCATGGAAGAAGACGGGATAGAGAAAAATGCGATCAAATACGTCATCAATACCCATTCCCACCCCGATCACTTTGAAGGGTCCGTCTTGTTTAATGACTCGGACGTGAAAGTAGGCCTTCACGAAAAGGAGATAGAGTTCTTAAAAGGCGCGGGCGCCAGCCTCTACAACCTGTTCGGCATGAACCCTCCCGTCGTACGCGTCGATCTTCCCCTTACGGAAGGCAAGATTGTCCTGGGAGAT
This sequence comes from Syntrophaceae bacterium, assembly GCA_003142635.1. GTDB lineage: Bacteria > Desulfobacterota > Syntrophia > Syntrophales > UBA2185 > Fen-1135. Next base: position 7,724 of record PLMX01000069.1, read on the forward strand.
GAAACATTTGAGATTCTTCTTATACCGGGACATTCCCCGGGTTCCATCGGTCTTTACTGGCCTTCCCGGAAGGTTATTTTCTCCGGGGATGTAATCTTCTATCAGAATGTGGGAAGAACGGATTTCCCGGGCGGCGGCGGCTCCTACCTGAAGCAAAGCATTGTAACCCTCTCCAAGCTCGACATAGAAGCGCTCTTCCCGGGTCACATGAACGTCGTAGACGGCGCGAGTGAAGTGAAGAAGAATTTTCAGATGGTGCAGAAGCATGTCTTCCCGTATATATAGAGCAGACTTTGAGTCTTGGATGAGGCGAGAGTTATCGTTTATATCTCCGATGAGTCAAAGCGGGGCGCATTGAAGGTGGAGACGCCCGGGGATTCTTTATTGCAGATGAAAGGATGGCATGTATGGCCGTGGAGATGACAACATTTGATCTTTCCTTTACCACATCAGGAAATACCGATGTTATAGACTTGACCCGGCAGGTGTTGGACCGGGTTGCCGAAACAAGTCTCGAAGACGGCCAGGTGCTCCTCTTCGTTCCCGGTTCTACGGGCGCCATAACGACGATAGAATATGAACACGGCGCCGTCGGCGATCTCAAGGAGGCAATAGAAAACCTCGCGCCTGAGGGTAAATACTATCGGCACAACGAACGATGGGGCGATGGAAACGGACATGCCCATGTAAGAGCTGCCCTCCTCGGTCCATCCCTAACCATTCCTGTAATCAGCGGGCGTCTGCAATTAGGAACGTGGCAGCAGATCGTATTCATTGATTTTGACAACCGGCCGAGGCAGAGACGGATAATCATGCAGGTTTCCGGTAAGACAAAGAAGAAGACAAAGCCCCGGGGATAAATGAAAGAAAAATTCCATCCTCGGGAGATGTGGCGGATTTTCTCGACAGGCTAGGTAGATCACTTCATTATTAAGGTGTCATATCGACCGAAGGGAGATATCTTTTAGTTTTACCCCTACTAAGATTTCTCGCTATGCTCGAAATGACAGTAGTACATGGAAATTTCCGAACTGCGGCATAAAATACATAATCGAAATTATAAACCAGCGTACTAAGCAGCAGAATGAATCAGATGGTGCCCGGACATTTTCTGTTTGATGAGACCCTCTTCCAAGAGCTCAAGCAAATGCACGTACGTTTCATTGACTGCCAGGAACTGATCAAACTCAGGCAGGTCTCGTCCAAAGATATCCAGTGAAACCTGATATGTCGTCTTCGGGCCTCCTTTGACGGATTCAAGCACAAGGCCTTTTCTTTCCCTGTGGTGTTCCCTGATTTCTTCCACCCGCGCCTTCAGGTTTGAAAACGGATCACCATGGGCCGGATAGACCTTGACGGCAGGGAGGTCTTCAACACGCCCGAGTGAGTCCAGAAAACTCTTGAGAGGCCGAAACCCCGGATTATAAGGATCGGGACTGAGATTGGGCGTGATCTGCGGCAAGATATGATCACCGGAGAGCAGTATTCCTTCCCTCCGGAAGAAGAAGCACATCTGCCCTGTTGTATGGCCCGGAACCGATATTGCCTCAAAATCCCTTTCGCCCACCTTCTGCGACCCGCGGTCTTCAAGATTCATATCGACCTTGAAAGGGATCGTCGCCTTTCGGAAAGAGATGAGGATCTCCAACAGGTTATCGATAATCTTTTCTCTCAGCCCCTGCTCACGATAGAATTTCTTTACCTGATCAAAATCCAGCCCCTTCTTCTGATCGTTACAAATTCTCTGCGCATCCATTTCGGACATGGCAACTGCAGCCCCTGATATCTCCTGGATACGGCCCGCTATGCCGCAATGATCCGTATGGAAATGGGTTATGAATATCCGCTCTATGTCACGAATGTCTCTGCCTATAGATTTCAGAGACTCTTCAAGCATCGAGAAGGTTTCCGGTGTATTCATGCCGGTATCAAAAAGCGAAACGCTGCCGTCATGCACGACTGCGAACACGTGGACGTGCTTCAGCCGGAAGGGCATGGGCAGTGTGATCATGTAAAAACCCTCGGCTATCTTTTCAATCAACTGTCTTTGGTCCTTTCATTTCGCGCGCATATCACCATTTTTTCCATTTCCTGTCAACGTGGAGGTTTATATTTTTCTTGTGGTTGAAGGCTTCATTTGTTAAAGAACTTTCGATGCCAACAATTTCAATTGCAAGAAAACCATACATCATCGGGGTTGTGGGAAGTCACCGCGATGCTTCTCCGGCGGTCATGGAAGACGCCCGGCGTCTGGGTGAAGCCATTGCCGCGCGTGGTTACGTGCTCCTTACGGGCGGCGGGCCTGGTGTCATGAGGGCTGCCTGTGAAGGGGCGCATAAGGCAGGAGGGCTTGTTATCGGCGTTCTCCCTAATGACAGACAGCACCCCCTGGAAAAATACCCGAATGAGTTTGTTGATATTCCGATCTTCACGGGGATGTATGATGCAAGAAATGTCATCAATGCCAAGACGCCGCATATCCTTGTGGCCTTGAGCGGAGGCGCCGGTACCCTGTCTGAAATAGCCATTGCCATCCGCAACGGGACTCCCGTGATAAGTCTTCACGCTCCACCATTTACGCTCCCCGAGGATCATGACTTTATGGCAGTCAGTACAGTTGCGGAAGTTCTCCGAGAGATTGAAAAGAAACTGGAAAAACTGTCCCGTCTCGGACGGGACGCAAGGCCCGCTTAAGAATATGGATATAAGACATAATTTATGGTGCAGTGGAATATACTCTTAATCGCCTTCCTCGCTGCCTTTGCCGCAAGCTCCGCATTCCGTTCACTCATCGCGTATATGAATGTCCGTCATCTGCGCCGGCACGGCCACGATGTACCTGAGGTCTTCGAAGGAGAGATCGACGAGGCTACTCTTGCGCGCATGACAGCATACACTGCGGAATCAGCACTATTCGGCTCTGTAGCACATTTCTTCGATGATGCAGTTACTCTTCTGGTCCTTCTAAGCGGATTCCTGCCGCTGCTGGTCGGCATAATACTCTCCTGGCATCTCCATTTTGTCCTGTCCGGCCTGGTTTTTTTTGGCATTCTCGCCTTGTTAAGCGGCATTCTGGATATCCCCTTCAGTCTCTACAGTACATTTGTGATTGAGAAAAGATATGGGTTCAGTACCATGACGGTAAGATTGTGGATAACAGATCTCATCAAGGGTGTTCTGATATCGACAATCCTCTCGGGGATTCTTTTCGTCGCCATGCTTGCTCTGATCTATTATGCCGAACATACCTGGTGGCTCTGGGCCTGGCTCTTCTTTTCCGCTTTCCAGATGCTCATTCTTTGGCTCTATCCTGTTCTGATAGCACCCCTTTTCAACAAATTCGCACCCATTGAAGATGAGGCATTGAAAGAAGCTATCATTGCCCTCATGACAAAGGTGGGGCTGAAAACCGGCGGGGTTTTCCAGATCGACGCAGGGAAAAGGAGCAAACATACCAACGCGTATTTTACCGGTCTGGGGAAGACAAAACGCATCGTCCTTTACGATACCCTGCTCAAATCCCATGCATCTGAAGAGATACTTTCCGTCCTGGCCCATGAGGCGGGGCACTGGAAAAAGAGGCACATCATGAAGCAGCTGATTCTTGCCGAGACCGTTTCTCTCGCCTTCCTCTATCTGGTCTATCGCCTCGTAGACTGGCCCCTGCTCTATCAAACATTCGGTTTCGCTGAGAAGCTCCCTTATGTGGGCCTCTTATTGATTGCCGCTCTTTTTGGACCTGTCGCTTTTTTTCTGACGCCGTTAGGCGCCATGCTTACAAGAAGGTTCGAGCGGGAAGCGGACGACTTCTGTTACACCCTCGTTGGGACTACCATACCCATGATAAACGCGCTGAAGCGTCTTGCAAAAGACAATCTCGCCAATCTCCATCCTCACCCGTTTTATGCCTGGTTCTATTATTCACATCCCCCGCTGACGGAACGGATTGCCCGCCTGCTGCAAATGAAAGATACAAATAAACCATGATAAAAATGCCCTTGATTTTAATGGTGAGATTAAGGTTCATCCGGTTGATGCATGCTTCCTGAAAGCGGTAAAATCATATCTAATAAAAAACTACATGTTTACAAGCGGTAATGCTTATCGTTTGGTCAGACTCTTGTTGACATTCAGTTAGTATTACATTACTTTCTGGAACAGACAAATCGCAGGAGGTCCTATGAGAACAATCCTCGCAACTTTTTTGACTGTTCTTTTGCTCCTTCCAGTCTCAGCCTTTGGTGAAGTTCAAACTATCACCCATACCGTCAAACAACATTTTGGAGGTAGTCAGTCACCCGATGATGCCAGGATTGCTGCTGTAGCCAAGGCGAAACGGGAGGCGCTTGAAATGGCGGGGACCTATATCGAGAGTCTCACTGTGGTGAAAAACAGCCAGGTCGATAAAGACGAAATTCTTGCACTGGCTGCCGGTGTATTGAAGGCAGAGGTTATTTCTCAGAAGAATTATCACACAGATGATGCCTTTGGCATTGATGTCATTGTCAAGGTAGTTGTGGACACCTCTGTTTTGGAAGAAAGGGTGAAAAAACTTCTCCAAGACAAAACCCACCTGACACAGCTCAAGGAGGCTCGAAAAAGAGAAAAGGAACTCCTCCAAAAGGTTGCCCAACTCGAAGACGAAAACCGGAAACTGTCGGCAAAAAAGCAAAGCACCCAGAAGTTAAAAAAGGAATTCCAACAGGCCTCCCGTAGTCTGACGGCGGTGGATTGGTTTAATCAGGCACTCGCATTATGGGATGGGGGAAAATATACCGACTCAAAAAAGGCTATCGACTATTTGAACTATGCTATTAAACTGCAACCGGATTATGCCGGTGCCTACACCAACCGGGGGAATGCTTACGATGAACTTGGCCAGCGTCAGCGTGCCATCGATGACTTTAACAAGGCCATCCGCTTGAAACCGGATTATGCTATTGCTTACTACAACCGGGGGAATACGTATAGCGAACTTGGCCAGCATCAACGTGCCATCGAGGACTTCAATGAAGCCATCCGCTTGAAGCCGGATAATGCCAATACTTACATCAACCGGGGGAGTGCGTATTTATTTCTGGGCAAAAACAGTCTTGCCTGCCGTGATGCGCAAAAAGCGTGTGAATTGGGAGACTGCAAAGCGTTAGAATGGGCTAAAGGCAAGGGATACTGCCGTTGATTCAGGTTTTGTCCTAATTGGCGAGCATAAATCGAAGTAACAAATTGCTATTTTGTAAAGAAAAGCCTCCGGTTTGAGGCGAACGGAGGGGTCTGGATTATTTTACCCCCGTAGATAGAATTAAGTAACCAATGGTTCGGCGATTGAACGAAAAGGGGTGCAATGATGACAACCTATGACTGGACAATGGTCGCTTCCATCGCTACTGCTCTTGCAGTCTTTGTGGCTGCTTGTCAGTTATACCGCGGAACGCTGCAAGCTCGAACGAACTTCGAGGACGAGCTCTGCCGTGAATACCGTGAGCTGGCAAGCTGCATTCCGGTGAAGGCTCATTTCGGTGAAGTACTATCAGCAGAGGAGTTTGAGCTGGCGCTTCCGAGGCTCTACCAATATATCGACTTGACCAACGAGCAGATTTTCCTCAGGATGAACGGCCGCATCAGCAGGGCCACGTGGCGCAACTGGCAGGAAGGGATCAAATCAAACCTTGAACGATCAGCGTTCGCGCAAGCCTGGGCTGTGATCAAGAATGGTGCCACCGGGAGCTTCACATGAGTTGAGGAAGCTTGAAGAAAGCGGGTTCTCGGACGATCCAAGCAAGTGGGTGGCAGCATGGAAGAGGCTGTGGTGGTAGACCGACTAACCCCTCCCGATATACTAAGACAGCCAGTTAGCTATAAAGATACATAGATTAGGAGAGGTATCTCGTCTATGAATCCAAAAACGACAAGTCGAGCATGATCTTCCCTGCTGTGGAATGGTTGGCCACCGTGTGTTCCCATATTCTGAACAGAGGGGCGAAGATGCGGTACAAAAGATTCTACAACACTTTCAGTGCCCACAGTTCAAATGATAATCCTCACCGCAATTCCAAAGTGAAAGTTGCAGCTTCGGTAGGTGAACGAGAGAGAAGTACGCATGAACCGGATGAACCATTATTAAACTATTAAAGAGAGATTTTTGAAGAGGTAGAATGTAATGCCGATCTATGAATTTTACTGCCGCAGGTGCAATACGATCTACAGCTTTTACTCAAAGAGCATAAACACCGACAAGGTCCCCAATTGTCCGAGGTGTAAAAGAGTAAAATTAAAGAGGCAGATGTCGATCTTTGCCAGGGTCTCCGGGAGAAAAGATGAAGCAGCCGATGAGGGAATGCCTCCGATGGATGAAGCGAAGATGGAAAAGGCGATGGCGATGCTGGCCGGCGAAGCGGACAAGCTTAATGAAGACGATCCCCGCCAGGCGGCCATGCTGATGAGGAAACTCTCCGATGCCACCGGAATGAATCTGGGGCCGGGCATGGAAGAGGCCCTGAGCCGCATGGAAAGAGGGGAAGACCCTGAAAAAATAGAAGCCGAGATGGGGGACCTACTGGAAGGTGAAGAACCTCTTATCTTCGGGGAGAAACGGAAAAAGGGAGCGTGCAAACCAAAACCCAGAATTGATGAAACCCTCTATGATCTGTAAGGCTGTTTTCTCCGTCATTGGATCGCCGTGTTCCCGATGACAGGCTGGGAACACTTCCGGGCCCTGTCTGCGATCAAATGATGAGCAATTCATCGACAGCCTCAATGAGATAATCAGGTTTGACCGTCTCGAGTTTTTCTTTGGAGTGCCAGCCCCAGGTCACGGCGACCGTCTTTACTCCTGCCACACGCGCCTCTTTTATGTCTCCCGTCGTATCACCTATGTAATATGTCTTATCCTTTCGCACCTGGAAAGCATCCATGGCGTGGTGGATTTTTTCTATCTTGCTGTAGCCGGAGTCGGCTCCCAGGACATCCCTGAAACAGCCGTCAAACCCGTGCCTGGAGAGTATGTCATTAATCACCGTCGACACATTTGATGATATTACGGCAAGAATATTGTCCTTTTTCAATTCCATGAGGACGGGCAAAAGCGGCGCAAAGGGCGACATCTGATCGCGGTCGCCCTCAGTGGGAATGGATCTTGACGCATTCATAAATGCCACGAGGTCTATGCCCTTCTTCACAATGCCCTCATAAAAATTATCTTCAAACAAGGCCAGGAAATCGTCCCGACTCTGAACGGCTGGGCTCCCAATTGTTCTTAGGCAAAGCCGCACCCTTCGTTCATATACCGCGAGGGAATCGACGAGGACGCCGTCAAAATCAAACAGAAATAATTTATGCATCGTGTTTTACACCCGGACAATCGGCGCAATTCGTCGGGAATTACGGAAGCGGAAAAGTGTTGCGCCGTCCTATTCCCGGCGCTGTGTAACACTCTTCGGATATATGGTCAACATTTTATCCGCATGGAGAATCGCGCTGGCCGCCGATCATGGGTCATTGAGACTGGTAATCGACAAGTGCCTATTACACTGCAGACGGTAGTTCAGGACTGCGGCGTGCAGGCCCTTCCTTTGAGACTGAAGAGAAAGCGCAGGATCTTTTTCGTCGTGTCGCTGAAAATCTTGCCGGAAAAGAACTGACCGGCAGCGCGCTTGGAAATCTCCGACAATGTCGGATAGATATGAACGGCGCCGGCGATTGTGGAGAGCTTGACATTGCCCGCCATGGCAATGACCCATTCATGGATGAGTTCCCCGGCGTGGCTGCCGATGATCTGACAGCCCAGCAGCTTTTCCTTGGGATCGAGAAGAATCTTGATCTTGCCGAGACCCTCTCCCTCAGCAAGGGCGCGGTCGTTATCCACGAAAAATTCTTCTATGATCTGATAATCGATCCCTTCCTTCCGTGCGCGTTTCTCGTTGAGCCCGACACTCGCGACTTCCGGGTCTGTATAAGTGCACCATCCAACCCGGCTGTAGTCTGCCTTACGGGGGAGATGGAGAATTGAATTGGTCAGCGCAATGCCGGCCTCATAGCCTGCAACATGTGTGAAGGGCAGCTGGCCGTTCACATCGCCGCACGCATATATGTGGTGAACATTGGTCCTCATCCGCGCGTCAGTGGGAATGCCTCTCGCTGTGAACGCGACACCGGCCGCCTCCAGGCCTAAGCCGCCCACATTAGCCGCCCGGCCCGTCGCCACGACGATTGCGTCTCCTTCAATAACCTTCTCCTCGCCTGCAGCGCTTGCAGGTGCACTAGTCAGAAGAATCTTGGAACCGCGGGATTCCGCCCGGACGGCCTTTATCCCTGTGTGGATCTCCAATCCTTCCGCCTCCAAACGCGCCTTCAGAACTGCGGCCATATCCGCATCCTCGGGCCCCAGTATCTGGTCCAGGAATTCGACTATGATTACCTGTGATCCCAAACGTCCGAAGGCCTGGGCTATTTCCAGTCCGATGGGTCCGCCTCCGAGAACGATCAGACGGACAGGGAGTGTTCCCTGTGAGAAAACAGTTTCATTCGTCCAGTAAGGGACGCTGCCGAGGCCTTCTACAGGAGGGACGACAGGGCCTGAGCCTGTCGCTATGATCCAGCTCTTCGCCACGATTCGCTTCCCGTCCAGGGTGACCACATGATCATCCTCGAAGACAGGTTGGCCAAACCGAACCTCCGCACCCAGGCCGCAGAATCTCTCCACGGAGTCATGATGCTGGATCTTGGCGATGACGTCTCTTACGCGTTTCATCACAGACGCAAGATCTACAGGAGGCAGGGAGAGCGCGGGCAAACCGAATTCCGCTGAGCGTCTCGCAAGGTACCACACGCCTGCCGTCCTGATCAGTGTTTTTGAAGGGACGCAGCCGTAATGCAGGCAATCCCCGCCTAGCCTGTCCGATTTCTCAATCAGGATTGTCTTGGCGCCAAACTGGGCGCCTCCGGCCGCGCCTGTCAGTCCCGCTGCACCCCCGCCGATGATTCCGAGATCGTAATCAAACCCTCCCATATCCTGCGCTCCTTTAGAAACAATGTGCCTTGATATTCACTTTTCCTTCCTGATCATCTTTATGATCTTCGGGATAAAGAACGAAAAGACGAAGAGCCCGATGGAGAAAAATACCTGGAAAGACAAGAGCTGGCTCCAGTCTCCGCTTGCCCACACATCTTTTATGGTACCAACGAAAAATGTAAAGATGAATGTCCCGACGATGATACCAAGACCGGTCGCGAAGACGTAATCCCGGAAGTGGACCTTCGTCAATCCCATGCCGAAATTCATGGGAGTGAAAGGGAAGTAGACCAAACGCAGATAAAGGACAGTGGCAAAACCGTTGCGCTCAATGGCATCATCGTATTTTCTTAGCCTCTCGCCGATCAGGGAAGCTGCAAAGTCCCGTCCCAGTGTCCGTCCTATCCAGAAAGCGACAGACGCTCCGGCCATGGCTCCCATCCAGACGTAGAGAAATCCCCAGTAAGGGCCGAAGATGGCTGCTCCCAGCACAGTGAGGAGTATCCCAGGCACAAAAAGGCAGACGCCGGCAGTGTATATGAGTATAAATATCAACGGGGCCCCAAAGCCCGCAGTCTCAAGAAAATTTCCCAACACATCCCGGGTGAGCAGGTCTTTGACATGGGTGGAGCGGACTACATAGATGGCTGCAGCTATAAATATGAGGAGCGCAATGGCTTTTATCGTCGCAATTTTTCTTGACGCTGTTGATCGCGCGGTTTCGCTCTTCATGGGTCCATCTTTCCCAGAACAGTCTTCTATTTGTTTGAACTGGATATGATTGACCCGCCGCAGGACGAGCCGGTGCCTGCCGTACACGCAAAGCAGTGCTCGCCTGTCACGATCCTGCGCTTCCACAGGTGAGAGGGGTCAAAGAAATGGACGCCGTCAGGAGCGCCGTGGTTCACCTGCAGGCCGAGGGCCAGATTAAAATCGCAGTCATAAAGGGTTCCATCCCAGCCGACGCTGATCTGGCGCCGGCACATCAAACCCGGCAGAGTTTCCCGATTGAATGAGTTCCGCAGGAGCCGCATATAAGTTTCGGCCTGGTCCTGCCTGACAAGCTCTTTCCGGAAGCGCCCCATGGCCATGTTCGTTATGGTGAGCAGATTAGTGAAGGAGATGCCAAAACGGTCCTGTAGTTCGTGCCGGTAGTCTTTTTCAAGGGCAAGCTGCTCGGGCGGAAGAAACGGCCCTCCCGGATTATACACAAGGTTCAGGGCTAAGGAGGTCTGCGTGCCGTAGCCCACGGCATTGAGCCTCCGGATGCCCTCGATGCTTTTCTCATAGACTCCGCTGCCCCGCTGGATGGATACATTCTCTTCCGTGTAACACGGCAGGGAGGCCACGAGTTGAACACGGTGCTCACGGAAAAAATCAGGCATGTCTTCCATTCCGCTCTCGAGAAGCACGGTCAGGTTCGTTCGCACCTGCACGTTATGGTTTCTCTCCCGGAGGGCCTTCACAAAAGGGCGGAAATGAGGATTCATCTCCGGGGCGCCGCCCGTAATGTCAACAAGCCGGCAGCAGGAACTCTCTGCAGCTTTCATGACCAATTCCATGACGGGCCATTCCATCATCTCCCCTCGCTCCGGAGAGGCTTCCAGATGGCAGTGGCGGCATTGCTGGTTGCATTTTAGGCCCACGTTTACCTGCAGGATTTCAATCTGCTGGCTCAAGAGCCCCCTGTGTCCATGCCGGGCGATCTTTTCTTCAAAAGCGTTCATAAATGTTTTGCTTCCGCGTAATTTTGATTTGCGTCTTCGATCTCTTTCGATATCCCCGCTTGGTCATGATATACTACGGTGCATTTGCTTCTTTCAAAATTTTTTTGTTTAGATTTTCGCGAGCGGCCTGCGTCAGGGTTTTCCCCAGAGCTCCTTCAGACGCTGATCACGGCCGCAATTGTAACGGTAGAACTTGTATCGCAGGGGGTTTTTCTGATAATATTTCTGGTGATAGTCCTCTGCCGGGTAAAACTGCGTGGCCTTCGTTATTTCAGTATAGATAGGCCCTTTAAATCGATGTGACTTCTCGATGGCTTTCTTCGAGTCCTCCGCGAGGCGTCTCTGTTCCTCGTTGTAATACCAGATCGCCGTGCGGTATTGTGCTCCGACATCGCAGAACTGCCTGTCTTTGACGGTGGGGTCTACATTGTGCCAGAAAACATCGAGCAATTTGGAGTAACTGATTACTGCCGGATCGTATGTCACCTCTATCGATTCTGCATGGCCCGTCACACCTGAGGACACCTCTTCATAGGTAGGATTCTTTTTATGCCCGCCTGTGTAACCCGAGATGACTGCTTTCACGCCTTCCAATTTGTCGAACTCCGTCTCCATGCACCAGAAACAGCCGCCGGCGAAGGCCGCCTTTTCGAGACTGGAAGCCGAGGGCTTCTTGTCGCCGTCTTTTGCCAGGACAGAAGCTGTCATCATTATACTCAATGACAGGAGACCTATTAACATCTGTATCTTCATGGTATCTCTCCTTCGCTGCATTCTCCAATGATCGGTTGCAATCTGAGTGTGCTTATCATTCTCTATTTTGTCTGAAAGAGTTTCTTGTACTCTCCGTACCCCTCTTTCTCCAGGTCTTCTTTCGGTATGAATCTCATAGCGGCGGAATTCATGCAATACCTCTGCCCCGTAGGCGGCGGCCCATCAGGAAATACATGGCCGAGATGAGAATCGCCGCGTTTGCTTCTCACCTCCGTGCGGACCATAAAGAACCCCCTGTCTTTGCGAGTGAGAACATTTTCCGAAGCAAGAGGCTTTGTGAAGCTCGGCCAGCCCGTCCCGGATTCAAACTTGTCCTTTGAACTGAAAAGCGGCTCTCCCGAAACGATATCCACATAGATGCCCTCCATTTTATTATGGTCATATTCATTTTGAAAAGGCGGCTCCGTCCCTTCCTTCTGGGTCACCTTGTATTGAAGGGGGGTCAACATTTTCCTCAAGGTTGCATCATCGGGCTTTTTAAAATGTCTCCAGTCCGACGCCTTTGGTTTCTCCATAGTCATGCTCTCTTCTTTCATTTTGGTTTTCTCCTTTTGCTCTGCCGCGCTGTAATTAGGGAAACACAGAATCATGAATACCAATGCAATGACCACCGTAAATGTTTTCATAATGCCCCCGTAATCAGATACATAAATGATCTTTTATTTTAAATGAACCATGGATTATCTGTATATAATAATAATACGGATCTTTCATATACGAAAGACTTATTTATCCATCAGCTAATGGAGGAAGTCAGATGAAGATGGAAGGGTGATAAGGAGACGAACATACATTCCAATCTCCATGCAGCGTCTTTTAGTCTTGCCACAGGAGGGAGAGTATCAGCGGTTAGTGAAAATATTGCTGGTTCGAGTCTTTCAAATTAGCCTTCAGATATTTTTTTATGTCGTTCCAGTCAGGATAGCTTATACGATCCTTAGTCAGATGAGCCAAACCGATTATCTGTGTATGGCCGTATCTGCTCCGGGCGTATATTTTTCTTCCCCCCACGCCAATTTGCGTTTCCGGTTTACCGCATCCCATCAATACATAATTTATCAGCATATCAAAAACCTTGAGGCCTTCCGTCATGATATACCTGGGCTTCAAGGTATCGATAATGTCGCTTACCTTGGTGAAGCAGAATGTTTCGAGTTCATTCCTGAGCTCCCGATCCATGGTTTCCCATTGAGCTTCGGTTTCACTGCCGAAGAAGACCAGGTTCAGTTTGACGCTATCCGCCAGCCAGTCATCTTTATCAATGCTCTCAAAAAGATATTTCATCTTCTTTGCAATTCTGGAATTGTGATATAAATATTCGTGAACGTCCGGGATCTCACAGTCATCTTCTTTGGAAAAAGGCTTGTCATCTTTGTCGGGATTGTACCCGATGATCATCAGTTCCGGAGTTAAATGGACGGGAGAGCAAAAGACGCGAAAACCGCAGTCCTTGAATGGGTATTTGTACTCAGGAGTCTCCCACTTTTCACAAACATCCTTCAACAATTCTTCCACCCATATATCTATATCCATGGTAACGCAGCTTCCTTATTTTTCCGGCGGTGTTAATCAAAAAATATCCGACTCGAGATGGCGTGTCAAGACAAAAGGGGATGATAAAGAACGGCAGAGCAACAGGAAATCCTGCTTGCGTGCCGTGTTACTGACATGATATGAAAGCACAAAAACTAAACATCGTTTACCTGCCTCGCCTAAGACGACACATCCGGCACTCGCAGGTCAGCGGCTCGATTGAAGCACTCCACAGCAAGCTACGGGGCACGGGGCGAATGCCGAATTCAAGAAAAAGTGCTAAGCGTGAACATGCTTTATAAAACTCTTCCGATCTCACAACCCCCATCAGCGCCCGCAGAGCAATTCCTGTATTGATAAGGTCTTTTTAGGTTTTTATATGTCCACGAGAGAAAAAAAATCAATGCTTTGCCCGAATTGCCGAAAGTTGATCAGTTCGGATGAACCCGCCTGTCCTTACTGCGGTCTGTCGAAACCCGGCTCTATGCTTAAGACCCATCTGCTCGGAAGATTTTCGGCGGCTTCGATGAATGCCGTTAAGCTCATTATCTATGTCAACTGCGCTTTATATATCCTATCGATCATTTTACGCCCGTCTACCCTGGGTCTGTCGGCTAACCCGCTGACCTTCCTTTCTCCCTCCGACAGAAGCCTCTTCATTTTGGGCGCAACGGGAACCGTCCCCATTGCCGGCTATGGTCGATGGTGGACGCTGATTGCCGCCTCGTTCCTCCACGGCGGCATCCTTCATATCTTCTTCAATATGGCGGCTCTGGGACAACTCGGGCCATTCGTACTGCGCGAATTCGGGTTCAATCGTTTTGTTATAATCTATCTACTTACCGGCGTTGCCGGGTTTTTCGTTTCTTATCTGGCAGGCATTCCCTTCACTATTGGCGCATCGGCCAGCATCTGCGGTCTCATCGGCGCCATTCTCTATTACGGGAAAAGCAGGGGCGGCTTTTACGGGCAAGCCATTTACAGGCAGGCCATGGGATGGGTTGTCGGGCTTGTCATATTCGGCCTCCTCGTACCCGGCATCAACAACTGGGCGCACGGCGGCGGCTTGGCTTCCGGCATCATGTTTGGTTTCCTGATGAGCTATAATGAACAGAAGGGCGAAACGTATCTCCATCGGATTCTCGCTGCAGTTTGCATTCTGTCAACTGCCATGACCTTGCTGTGGGCCGTCCTCCATGCTATATACTTTTCTTTTTAGGCTTCTAAGCCCGAAATCACGTTGACAGTCCCTACGCATTATCCTAATATATCCACGTTGAATGTTATATTTACCATACATTTTCCCGTACAGGGCGATATCGCACGCATGGGAAAGGAAGTCTCTCGAGGGAGGTGACACGACCTATGAAAGCGGAGATTCTTGCGGCCGCTAAGGCTCATCGCACATGGTTAGTGCTCTTGTCCATAATCCTGATTGCCGGCTGCGACGCTTCATTAACTGTAGGCAACAGGACGATAGGCGTCAATTCCGGTAATTTCATATTTACGGATGGATCCTTGACGACGAATTACAACTACCCTTTTGACGAGGTATGGAAGGCGTGCGAGCAGACGCTCACGGATATGAAAGCAACCTCCGTGGAGAAGAATCTGAAAATAGCCTCGGGTTCAATGAGCGCCGTCGCCCAGGAGGAGAAATTACAGATTCTCGTTGAATACGTATCGAAAGGTCAGACATCGGTATCTGTTCGTGTCGGTATGTCAGGCAATAATATGGCGTCACAGCTTATCCACGAAAAGATAGCGAATAATATCCTGAAATCCCATCGGGCGGAAGAACCATGATCCCTGTCCTTTGCTGTGACATGTGAGATTGCGTCGCCTCTTCCATCCTTTGCGGCATGAACAGAATCATCTTACCAAATCCCGTTGCATCCCTAACACACGCTTGGGTTGAACATGGATTTTTTATTGGCGGGGAGTTTATGTCATTAATCCCGCGGCAAAACGGGCGGGGTGCAGAGGCGTCCATATAGCCGGATCATCTTATGGAGCAAAAAGAAACCAGAAAGACCGTCAGGACGTTTGCCATAGCGTCTTTTCTCAATGACTTTGGTTCGGACATTATTTATCCAATCTGGCCGATATTTATTACAACCGTCCTCGGCGCCAACATGGCCGTTCTCGGCCTTATCGACGGCCTCGGTGAAGCCTTTGTATCCATATCCAAGGCGGCGTCCGGTTATATCTCCGACCGCATGCACAGGCGGAAGGTGTTTATCTGGACGGGCTATCTGTTCGGCGCCGCATCGAGAGTCGGCTATGCATTTTCGACAGTCTGGCAGCAGATTATTCCTTTCAAAATTTTCGACAGAATGGGCAAGATGCGGGGAGCGCCCAGAGATGCCATTGTCGCAGATGTTTCTACGGATGAAGACCGGGGTAGGCATTTCGGGCTGCTCCGGGCGATGGATAACCTCGGCGCCGTGTGTGGCATTGTATTTTGCATTGCATTTTACCAATTGCTCGGTTACAAAACTCTTTTTCTCCTTGCCGCAATCCCGTCTGCCGTGAGTGCCATCATGATTTTTTATCGTATAAGAGAGACAGAATCATCTGAAGCGAAGATTTTTCACGGCTTTGTGCTCCGGGACCTAAATGCAAATTTCAAGCTTTTCCTTGTACTGAGCTGTTTTTTCGCCTTGGGTTCCTTCAGCTACTCGTTCCTTTTGATCTACGCGACCCATCTTGGATTTACGAGCGCCTTCGTGCCCGTTCTCTACCTGATTTTAACCGTTGCTGCCGCTATTTTTTCAATTCCCTCCGGCAGGCTTTCCGACAAAATAGGAAGAAAGGCATTGATGGTGCTCGCATTTATCTCATGGGGGGCCGTCTGTCTCAGTCTTATATTGTCGAGCAGTCGTGTGGTAATTGTCCTAACATTTGTTATCTATGGCCTGCACAAAGGCATCCTGGACACAGTCCAGGCGACATTCGTCTCGGAACTCTCCCCGGTGAGTTATCGGGCCACAGGCATAGGTGTCTTTCAAATGGCCGTCGGTCTTTGCGCCCTCCCTGCCTCCCTGGTCGCTGGGTTGCTCTGGGACCAGGGAGGCATATTCGCCCCCCTTTATTTTTCTACTGTCCTCACCCTCATAGCGACCGTGCTCTTGATGTTCGTTAAGGAAAAGTGACGGACCGTCAGATCCCGGAGAAATTTTCTTCTTCATATGATCTCATCAGGTTTACGATTTGCAAGACTTAGAATTAAAGACTTTCCGTAGGTTAGCCGAAATACTCATTGATACGGCCGTGCATTTATTTAAGGATACATGAGGTGCCATGAATCTCAAGAAGTGGTTTCACAGATTCTCCATCGAAAGCTATGGCATCTATTATAAATTATTAATCATTTTTGGGCTTTTCTTTCTTGTCCCCGTCTTCGGATTTCTGTATTTCGCATTAAAATACGAATTCCTCAACGATCACTACATCCCCCCTTTTTTCATCGTGCTTCTCTTTTTCTCACTCTTCGGGTTCGTGATACTGCGCAAATTATTTGACGAGATTGTCTCCATATCAGGCAATATTTCCAGAACAGTCGCAGAGGAATGCGCTCAGCCCCAGATATCGACAGCCAGCGAATTGAAAGGGATAGTGGACTCCTTCCAAGTCCTCGAGCATGAACTAAGGGCAAATTTCTACCGTTTGGAAAAGAAGACCTCGGAAATTTCCGTATTAAAGGAACTCTCCGACCTGTGTTACATGACATTCAATCCGGAAGATCTGCTTTACATCACCCTTGAGCGGGCGCTGAAGCTTACGAATGCAGACATCGGGTCCATCATGATGCTGGAGAAACCCAAGCGGGATGCTTTCGTCATCGAGGCGTGCATCGGATTGGGCGATTTCGTCAAGAAAGGCGACCGGGTCAGTTTTGCAGATAGAATTGCCCAGTATGCCGTGCTCAATAAAACGCCTCTTCTGGTGGAGGACATTGAGACAGACATCCGCTTCGGTCGCAAATCGCGACCGCAATACGCGACAAAATCATTCATATGCATGCCGCTCAAGACCATTAACGATGTCATCGGCGTCCTGACTATCTCGAGGAGAAAATCTGATGATCTTTTTACGCAGGAGGACGTAAATGTCCTTTCACCGCTGCTCTCCAACGCGGCTTTCACCTACGACAACCTGCGTCTTCTCAAGGAAGCTGAAATCAAGTCGAAGCAGCTCCAGGCCATAGAAAAAATCACTTCAGTCATCAATTCGAGCTTAAGAAGCAGTGAACTCCTCCATACGATTCTCCAGGAAATCAGAGAAACTATCCCCTATGACATGGCTGTCATTGTCGAGCTCGACGAAGACAATTCAATGCACATAATCATTACCGAATTCCTGGCGCTCGTCTCGACAAACATCTCGAGAGGTAATTCATACAGCTGCTACGGAACAGTCATCGATAAGGTCATTAAGCGGCAGAGCCCGCTGATACTCGAAGATACAATGGTGCTATCGCACCCTGTCGAGAAAGAGATCTTCCTCGATCATGGTTTCAAGACGGCTCTTTTGACCCCTCTGAAAGTAGACGGCAGCACGACGGGAGTGCTCGTGCTGTGCAATGTGCCGATGGAATTGCTGACCGATATGCACGATGCCATCGAATGCATGGCAGGCGAGCTGTCCCGAGCCATCGAAAAGGAAAAGCTTTCCCTGGCATTCGCGAGAAGGACCCACGAACTCGAGACATTGAGACAGATTGGCAACGCATTGTCCTCCTCCACCTTCGATACGGAGAAGGTTCTGACGTATACGATGGATATGATTCGCGTGATCATGAATGTGGAAGTCGGCTCTCTGATGCTCCTCGCGGACAACGAGTTGAAGTGGGAGATCGCATTTAATATCAATATGGAACCCCTGCGGGATTTAAGGATCAAGCTCGGCCAGGGTATTGCCGGGTATGCCGCTACCCGGGGCAGAACGGTCATCGCCCAAAATGCTCAAAAGCATCCGCATTTCTCTCCGGAATTTGACGATTTGACCGGATTTAAGACCAAGTCGGTCCTCTGCGCGCCCCTCATTTCGCAAGGCAAGGTAATCGGAGTCATTGAAGTGCTCAATAAGATTAACGGCGTCTTCAATGACGACGATGAGCACCTTCTCCAGGCCATATCGACTTCTGTCTGTATTGCCATGGAAAACGCGCGGCTTTACAAAGAAACACTGGCCATGGCCGAAAACGAACGGAGCATCAGAAAGGTATTTCAGAAATTTGTGCCCAAAGAGATCGTAGACAGAATTGTCCCCGGGAGCACATCAGCAAGACCGGTAGTCGACGAATTCAAAACAGTGACCCTGCTGAACATTGATATCCGCGGCTATTCAGGACTGTCCAAGAAAATCGGTCCCCAGAAAACAGTGACTATTCTTAATTACTTCTTCTCATCCATGGGAGAAATCGTATTCAAACATCATGGGATCGTCGACAAATATCTCGGAGATGGATTTCTCGCTGTTTTCGGCGCCCCTGTTTCCACGCCCATGGATGCGGATAACGCCGTTTCCGCGGCCATCGAAATGCAGAAGGCGATGGTGCACATCAACGACTATTTTATGAAACAGTATGGCACGGCGCTGACAATGGGGATCAGTGTCCACACAGGAGAAGTGGTGGTCGGGAACATCGGCTTTGACAAAAAAATGGACTACACCGTAATCGGAGATGCCGCTAATTTCGTTTTCAAACTGCAGGAACTTTGCAAGTCCTGGCCCAATGGAATCATCATCAGCGAGAAGACATATTTTGCCTCGCAGTTCCCGCCGGCGGTCGAGGAAATCGGCGATTATGAAACTGGACAGGATATGGAAAAAATCAGGAGCTACAGAGTGGTTGGTCTTCTCAAACAAAGGTATGAAGCTTCAATCAAAATGAATGAAAGACATGCGACGGTCCCCTCCTGATGGCGGTCTTCCCCGTCCTCTCAGGTGGTGACGTTCAGCAATAATCCCGTGAGGTATTGTCCCTCCGGATGTCCAAGATTTGTGGGATGATCCGGACCGGGACTCATGGTCTGAAGCAACCGGGCTGACTTGCCGGCGTCACGTACGGCGCCAAGGACAATCTTTTGAAAAAGCGTCTCGCCGATGTAATTGGAGCAGGAAAAAGTGGCGAGTATCCCGCCGTCCCTAAGGGCTCTTGCGGCTTGGAGATTGATATCCTTGTATCCTCTTGACGCCTTTGTTACGTCTTTCTTTGCTCTCGCAAACGCCGGCGGGTCTAAGATGATCAGATCGAAGAGTTCATTTGTCTCGCGCAGATATTTGAACACATCGGCCCTGACTACAGGGTGTTGCTCTGATGAAAAGCCGTTTCTTTCGAGATTCTCCCTGGCTATTCCATTGGCTGCATCCGAAGACTCGACGGAAACCACACGCCGCGCGCCTCCGCGGGCGCAGTAGACGGAAAAAGCTCCGGTGTATGAAAAACAATTAAGGACGTTTGCCTGATTGCTCAATCGTTCGACAATTTTCCTGTTTGTCCGCTGATCGAGGAAAAAACCGGTCTTCTGCCCAGTGATTATATCCGCCTCGAAGCGCAGGTGATCTTCCGCGATCTCGATTGCCGGGGGCGGGCATTCTCCGTAGACTATGCCGGTATGTTCATCTAAACTCTCCAACTGCCGCGCCCGGCCTTCGCTCCTTTCATAGATGCCCTTGGGCTGCATCTCTTCGGAGAGTATTTTCACAACAGCATCACGATGCTTCTCGATTCCCGCCGTCTCAATCGATAGAGCCAGGTAATCGGCATATCTGTCAACGATGAGCCCGGGCATCCAGTCTCCCTCCGCGTTGATCAGGCGATAGGCCGTTGTTCCCTCGGGCAGCACCTTCTCCCTCAAGGACATGGCCTCGCGGACGCGTTTTTGCCAGAAGGTATAGTCAACGGCGGCCGTTGTGTCCGCGCTCAGTAATCGGAAGGCGATATCGGAGGTGGGGTTGTAGAAGCCCAGGGCGAGAGGCTTCCTCTCATGTGTTACGGCAACGACAACGTCGCCCGGTTGGAGCTCGCCTTCTGCTGCTGCCACGGCTCCGGAAAAGACCCACGGGTGCCCGCGCAAGAGCGAGGCGTCGCGGCCGGGCTTGAGGAATATTCTGGGATATTTTTCACTCATGGCAAAAGATGTGATTATTGTTTCCGGCAAAGTACCGGCTTATTCATCACAATGCAATGACCTTTGCATGGCTGTAAGAAGGTTTATAATCTTCGTTCAGCCTGACATTGCCGGGATCTCACTGTGTCATTATTTTTATAATGGTGCCACCCATGTGATTCATCCGGTGCCCGATACGCTCAATGACCCGTTCTTGACCCCCTTCAAGGCTCTTAGGGTGTCGGCGAGCTTCTTAACCTTCCCGGAATTACCTTTCACCGCCACGATCTCCAGGCAGTTATGGTGGTCCAGATGGATATGTTGCGATGACTGGATGATATACTGATGATCGTGCTGGACGTCGATAATCTTATTCAAAAGGTCCCGTTGATGATGATCATAGATGAAGGTTATTGCACCGGCAACTTCCCGGTCCTCCTCGAAGTCTTTTTGCAGCAATTCCTGGCGGATCAGATCACGAATCGCCTCGGAGCGATTTGTGTATTTGCGTTTCTTGATCAGGCTGTCAAAATTATGAAGCAATGCTTCTTCCAAGGAAACGCCGAATCTGATTATCTTAGACATGCCTCACCTTTGTTGCATTTGCAATATTAGTGATACATTCGTATGCAACTGTCAAGCATAATCTGTATGATCATCTCTTCAAGGCTAAACGCTATTTCAGGCGCAGTCTCCTTAGTATTCTTGGGTCCTGGCCCGGATGCGCATGCTTGTACCCATGCCTTATGCAATCCATTATTTACATTGATAATCACCATCTCTTTTGATACTTTATGGACGTCACACGAAAGAAGTGTGGGAGGGATAGTTTTCCGATGTACGCAGTGATCATGGCGGGCGGCAAAGGCACCCGCTTCTGGCCGAAGAGCAGGGAAAGGATGCCCAAGCATCTCCTGGATATAGTTTCGCCGAGGACCATTATCCAGGAGACGATAGAGAGGATAGCGCCTCTCATCCCCGAGGAACATATGCTGATCGTCACGGGAGAGAGCCATGCCGATGAACTGATGAAGCAGGTGCCCCATATCCCCAAAGAGAACGTCATCATCGAACCTCTCGGCAGAAATACCGCTCCCTGCATAGGTCTTGCCGCTCTCCATATCAGGAGGAAGTCTCCTCACGATGTTATGGTCGTACTTCCTGCGGACCATCTGATTCATGACGCGCCGCGATTTCGCGACCTCATTTCCATCGCCGCCAACATGGCCGGCCGCGGCGATTTCCTTGTCACCATCGGCATAAGACCCACGGGCCCCGAAACCGGCTACGGCTATATCGAAAAGGGCAACCTCAAAACTGCCATCAACGGCGAAAAAATCTATGCAGTAAAATCCGTCCGGGAAAAACCCCCGCTCAAACAGGCGAAGGCGTTCTTGAAAAAAGGAGGCTTTTACTGGAACAGCGGGATGTTTGTATGGAATGTCGATGCCATACTCGGGGCAATCGAAAAGTGGCTTCCCGGGATCAATGAAGGTCTCCTGCAGATAGAAGATGCCGCAGGGACGGCGGGGGAAAGTGAAGCCGTCCGCCGCGTGTACGAGACTATTCCATCCATCTCCATCGACTACGGTGTCATGGAAAAGGCCGATAATACGCTTCTCATCGAAGGAGATTTCGGCTGGTCCGACATGGGTTCCTGGGATGCGCTGTGGGAGATGTCAGATAAGGACGAAAACGGAAACGCAGCGATGTACCGCGATCTTTTCCTGGGCGTCGATGCCAGAAATTCGCTCATCCACAGTCCGCGGAAACTTGTCACTCTGCTTGGCGTAGAAGACCTGATTGTTGTGGATACGGAAGACGCCCTGCTCATTTGCAAGCGGGGCAGTTCCCAGGATGTGAAGAAGGTCGTGGAAATCCTGGAAGAGAAAAAAAAGAAGGAATATCTGTAGTGGTGACCACGTCCGTAAGGTTTATCCTCGCGTCCGCATCCCCCCGCCGGATTGAGCTTTTGACTCTCCTCGGATTACGCTTCGAGATAATCCCGAGCAACGTCGATGAGAAGTTCATGAAAGGGGAAGCNNTCCATCCGGAGGCCTGGGTAATGGGTGCGGATACCATCGTTATTATCAACGGTGATATACTCGGTAAGCCCCGGACGCCTGAAGAGGCGACAGAGATGCTGGGAAAGCTGAGCGGACAAGTCCATACGGTCTTTACTGGCTTCACGGTAGCGAGAAAAAACGCGGATATCCTCATGAGGGACGCCGTTTTATCTTCCGTCCGCTTCAGGGAAATTCCGGAAGACGAAATGGCGTGGTACATAAGATCGCAGGAACCATACGACAAGGCGGGAGGATACGCCGTGCAGGGAATGGGCGCCTTCTTCATAAAAGAGATACGCGGCTCGTACACAAATGTCATGGGGCTTCCTCTGTGCGAGGTTGTGGATGTACTGAAAAGGATCGGGGCTATAAGCTTTGCCGGAGTGAGCAATGGAATCAAAGGTGAAGTCTAATATCGAAAGGGTGAGAAGCGCCATTGCCGGCGCCGCTTTGCATGCGGGCCGGAAGGATTCCGATGTGAGGCTCATGGCCGTGACCAAGACGGTGGATGACGACAGGATTATGGAAGCCATCGAGGCCGGTGTTGATATCATCGGAGAGAGTTATGTACAGGAGGCGAAGAGAAAGATCGAAAAGATGGGGAGGACAATCGAGTGGCATATGGTCGGCTACCTCCAGAGCAACAAGGCCAAGTATGCGGTGAAGCTTTTTGATATGATCCATTCCGTGGGCAGGATGGATCTGGCCGTTGAACTTGACCGGAGAGCCGCTGCTGCCGACCTTGTAACGCAAATACTGATCGAAGTTAATACCAGCGGCGAGAAGACGAAAAGCGGCGTCCCATACACAGAGGCCATGCAACTCGTCAAGGAAATATCAGCCCTTAATAATCTTTCCATACAGGGTCTCATGACCATGGCACCGTGGTTTGATGACCCTGAAGACGCGAGGCCCTATTTTGCATCACTGCGCGAGCTGAGAGACAGGATTATTGATGCGAATATTAATCATGTTGAAATGCGGGAGCTCTCCATGGGCATGTCCGGGGATTACGAGGTTGCCGTTGAGGAAGGCGCGACGATCCTGAGGGTGGGCAGGAGCATCTTCGGAGAGAGACCGATTGCGAAGTAACTTGTGAGACTGAACTATGAAACGTATCAAATGGCAGCTCCTCCTGGGAATATCACTGGTTGTCCTTTCCACGATTTTTTATCTCATCCACTACGCCCTTTTCCGTGATGCCTACCACATCTTCTATCGTCTCATCGGCGATATCGCGTTCGCCTTTATCGAGGTCTTGCTGTTCACAGTGATCATCAGTGAAGTGCTCGCCATCAGGGAGAGACGAATCATTCTGGATAGATTAAACATGGTCATCGGGTCTTTCTTCAGCGTCGTCGGCAAAGACCTGTTGAGATTCTTTTCTGAATTTGACCCCAACACGGACAGAATCAGGCGCGACCTCATCATTACAAATCAATGGTCTTCCGGGGAGTTCCTCGATATGAGCAGGCGACTGAAGAAATATGATTATGCAATCAGCATCCGCAGAGGCGATCTGAGTAGCCTGAAACAGAAGCTCGTGAAGGAAAGGGAATTCATGTTGAGGCTCCTCGAGAATCAGAACCTCCTTGAGCACGACGCCTTCACCGGCCTCCTCATGGCCGTATTCCATCTGGCGGAAGAACTCGAATCACGACCGGATTTAAGCAGACTTTCAGAGCTGGACTTGAGGCACATAGCGGGAGACATGCAGCGGGCCTACAGCCTGCTGATCTCGGAATGGCTGAGCTACATGAAACACCTGCGGGAGAATTATCCGTATCTGTTTTCCTTCGCCATGAGAACGAATCCCTTCGACCCGAACGCCTCGCCGGAGATTAAAGAATAAGGGATGACTTTTCAAACTATTTTTAAAATATTGAAGCTCTCCGCAGCAAACCGCGGGAAATGCGCTCGCTACCGAATTCAAAAAACATGAAAAGAAGGATTGAAGACTATGGATAAGGCGGCATTCTATAAACTCAGTTACGGCCTGTACGTTGTAAGTTCGAGGAAAGATGATCTCTTCAATGGGCAGATTGCCAATACCATTTTTCAAGTAACATCAGAACCGCCGACTATTGCAGTTGGTATAAATAAGCAAAATCTTACCCATGAGTATATTCAGGCGAGCGGGAAGTTTGCCGTATCCGTCTTATCGAAATTGGCGCCTATGCAATTAATCGGTTTCTTAGGCTTTAAATGTGGAAGAGATATCAACAAATTTGAAAATTTAAATATCAGGCTCGGAAAAACCGGTGTTCCCATTGTGTTGGATCACACCATAGCCTACATTGAGGCTGAAGTGGTAAATGAAATGGACTGCGGCAGCCATACGATCTTCGTAGGTCGGGTGCTCGATTGCGGTATCCTCAATGCTGATGAGGAACCTATGACCTATGCCTATTATCATGAAGTGAAACGCGGCAAGTCCCCGAAGACTGCACCGACCTATCAGGCGCCTGACAATGTCGAAAGGGAAGGCAGATATACCTGCTCGGTATGTGGATACGTTTATGATCCGGAGAAAGGAGATCCCGATTCCGGCGTTAAACCGGGAACAAAATTCGCATATCTTCCCGCAGACTGGACATGTCCTATCTGCGGCGCCGATAAATCGAAGTTTGAAAAAGGAGGATGACGCCTGCTCTCACAGTAGCATGTCATTTCGAAGGAACCAATGGACCGAGAAATTTTGTCCTCCTCAGGCGCAGGGAGTTGCCCACTACAGATACTGAGCTGAGAGCCATGGCGGCTGCGGCAAACTGCGGGTTGAGGAGAATTCCGAAAAGCGGATACAAAGCGCCCGCGGCAATGGGTATGCCGAGAATGTTATAGATAAAGGCCCAGAAGAGGTTCTGCCTGATCACCTTTACTGTCTCCTGGGAAAGCCTGATCGCCATGGGTACGGAGCGCAGGTCATCCTTGATAAGCGTAATATCGCTCGCTTCTATCGCCACATCCGTGCCGGCGCCGATAGCAATCCCTATATCCGCAGCGGCCAGTGCGGGCGCATCGTTGATGCCGTCGCCCACCATGGCAACAACCTCACCCTGTTCGTGCAGCCGTTTTATTTCCGCAGCCTTATCTCCCGGCAAAACGTCCGCCATGATATTATCTATGCCGAGGACGCTGCCGATGGCTTTTCCCGTATTCATGTTATCCCCCGTGATGAGGGCGACCTTCAGGCCCATGCTCTTCAACGTGGCCACTGTTTCTTTTGCCGATTCCCTCGGCACGTCGGCAAGGCCGATAAGACCAATCGCCTGATTCCCCTCGGCGATGAATACGCATGTCTTCCCTTCCGTGGCGAGTGTCCCCGCTGTTGCTGCAAGGCCTTCGAGCCTGATCTCTTTCGTTTCCATGAGCCTCCGGTTGCCGAGAAGGCAATACCTGCCTCCCATAAACGCCCCGGCGCCGAGGCCCGCGAAGGCCTCAAATTTTTCCACGGGAAGGGCGGCAATGCCGGCATGACGTCCCCTCTCTACGATGGCCGCGGCAACGGGATGCTCGGAGACGGCCTCGATGGACACGGCAATCTCAAGGACGCGGTTCTGTTCATAGCCGGGCGCGGCCATTATATCCGTCACCTCCGGTTCTCCCCTGGTCAGCGTACCGGTCTTGTCGAAGACCACCGTCGTCAGCTTGTAGGCATTTTCCAGGCTTTCCCCTCCCTTAATCAGAATGCCGTGTTCTGCGCCGAGGCCGGTTCCCACCATGATCGCCGTCGGCGTCGCGAGGCCCAGGGCGCAGGGGCAGGCAATCACCAGGACGGAGGCAAAATTCAACAAAGCCCTGGTGAAAATGTGATCGGGAACGAAGAAGTACCAGACGATGAACGTAATTATACCAATGGCAAAGACGACAGGCACAAAGATGGATGCGACCTTGTCGGCAAGTCTCTGGATGGGGGCCTTGGAGCCCTGCGCCTCTTCGACGAGGCGAATGATCTGGGCTAGGGCAGTCTCTGATCCCACCTTTGTTGCCCTGAAGATGAAGCTGCCGGTCTTGTTCAGCGTAGCGCCGAACACATGCTCACCGGCTTCTTTAGCGACAGGCATACTTTCACCGGTCAGCATGGATTCGTCGATGGAAGAGCTGCCGGAAATTACGACGCCGTCCGTGGGCACCTTTTCTCCCGGCCGGACGAGGATCACCTCTCCTTTCACGACTTCGTCAATGGGAATGTCCTCCTCTTTATCGCCCCTGATTACACGCGCGGTCTTCGGCCGGAGCCCCATCAGTTTCTTGATGGCCGCGGACGTTCTGCCCTTTGCCCTCGCTTCGAGGAGGCGGCCGAGGATTATCAGGGTGACGATCATGGCAGCGCCGTCATAGTAGACATGCGGTGCTATATCGGCGGTCGAAAAAAACCGTGGGAAAAAAGTGGCCAGAGCAGAGTATAAGTATGCCGAAAGCGCCCCCACGGCCACGAGCGTATTCATGTCCGTCGTCTTTTGCCGGGCCGCCTTTATAGCGCCGATATAGAACCTGCTCCCGACCCAGAAGACGACAGGGGTTGTGAGGAAAAACAGGATGACCAGCATCGTCTGTCTCGGCACGGTTGCCAAAAATGGAAACCAGTGCTGCATTGAGCCAAGAAAAATGATAACGCTGAGGACCGCGCCGACGGCAAATTTGATCTGGAGATCTTTGACTTCCCTTACCCTGGCCGCAGTTATGGGGTCAGGACGGGTGTCGTCTGTGATACCGAGAAAATCGTAGCCCTGGTCGGAGACTATTTCCCTGACCGCCTCGATCCCTCCCCATGTGTCACCATGCGAGATTGTCGCCCTGGCCGTGGCGAGGTTGACCGCCACGTCCGTCACACCGTCAACAGATTTCAACGCCTGCTCCACGCGGCGCACGCAGGCCGCGCAGGTCATGCCGCCTACGGAGATCGTCGTCTTAACTGCCGTCTTATCAGGCGATGTCATATCCCGCCTTCCGGATGCGTTCCTTTACGACTTCCATATCCACCGCTCTTGCCTCATCGAATGTTGCCTCCGCCTTTTGCAGGTCCACTTTGACGTTGGTGATCCCATCGATCTCCTTCAAGGTTTTGGTCACGGCCATGACGCAGTGATTGCATGTCATGCCTTTGATCTTGATGGTCTTCATAATGTCCACCTCTTTTAAATTTCATTCCTGTAATAAAATTTACAGTTTATTATAATGGAAAGCAAAACCTTTTTTTGCAGCATATTATACGGACTCACCGGATATATAAATTCTTGACAATAAATAGACGAGCGGCTATTTTTTAAATAACGATGCAATTTTCACAGCTTCATTCTTAAGCTCTATTTCCGTCGAACCGTTATGAGAGGTGGACTATGAAGAAGCACTATCCTTACGGCAGTGGAACAGTAAAATGGATTTCCGCAGATTGGCTACATGAAAATCTGAAAAAGCAGAGGATGGTTATACTGGATGTGCAGCCCAATATTCATGACTATATAGAGCAGCATATTCCCGGCGCCATTTATATGAACGAGGGTTTGCTTCGCATATATATTGACGGGATGCCTGCCAGATATGTTCCTCCTGATACAATACAGCCTGTCCTTCGCTATGCCGGCCTGAAGCCGGGTGTCCCTGCGGTGGTCTATACGGGAACCGGCGCCGCCAAAGGCTGGGGCGACGGCCTGGAGCAGACGATGATGGCTTACAGCCTGGCGCGTTTCGGTCACGACTGCGTTTATGTCCTCGATGGCGGTCTCGATAAATGGAAAGGAGAGGGGAAGCCCCTGACGAAAGAGTTTCCAAGAACAGTTACGTCCAATTTCGCCGTCCGCGTCCAATCGGATTTCTACATACAATACGAAGAATTCAAGGAAATAAAAGATCGCAAAGATGTCATGGTTCTCGATGCGCGGCCCCCCGACGTTTACGAAGGCCAGTCATACTGGATCAAGCCCGGGCACATCCCCGGCGCCGTCAATGTCCCCTGGGCGTCTTTGATGACTGATGCAAACAAGAGCCTGCTAAAATCCGATGAAGATATATCCGCCATTCTTAAGGCAAACGACGTGCGGCCGGAGAAGACCATCATCTGCACGTGCGGTACGGGCCGCGAAGCGACTAATGAATTCATTTTATTAAAGTGGTATTTGAATTATCCGAGCGTCAAGATCTATGAAGGGTCATTCACCGAATGGACCGCCTATCCTGAAAATCCCACGGTAATGGGCAAAAATCCGCGGTAGGCGTTTTAGGCCACAGTTCGGAAATTTCCATGTACTATTGTCATTTAGACTGCAAGGAGAAATCTTAGTATGGGGGACAAAACTAAAAGATATCTCTCTTCGGTCGATATGACACCTTAATAGTGAAATGATATACTAAGGATCATACGCGTCTGCTTAATA
>PLMX01000224.1 GCA_003142635.1 Syntrophaceae bacterium
TCTCTGGCAGCAGCAGGGGCGATGGGCGCCATTGCGTCTGTTTTAAGCATTTCCGAGGGCCTCATACCCGGCAATGCGGGTTTTCATGATCCTGATCCAGAATTGAACCTGACGCCTGTCAATGCACCCACGACGGCGGATGTAAATACGGCCCTTGTTAATTCGTTTGTTTTTGGCGGGAACAATGCCGTCGCCGTCATTGGCCGTCCGAAACGACAAGAGGACGCCGGAATATCTTCCCGTGCCAGACGACCTGCGTCTTTCGCCGTTCTTGGAAGCGCATGTTTCACTGGGGCAGGCAATGCCGATCAAACCATTAAAAAAATGAGTGATGGCGAGGAATTAAGAGGAGTCGTCTCTTCTTCCGACATATTGAGGCATATCTCTGAGAAATCTGTCCGCCGTATGAAGCGTCTTTGCCGCATGGTCCTGTCGCTAGCGGTTTCTGCCTGTGGAGATACAACAATGACGAAACCACCGGCCTCAGTTTTTTTTGGAACGGGTTGGGGTGGGCTTTCTGAAACCCATGATTTCTTGACAAAACTCTTTGCATCGAATGAGAGGTTTACCAGCCCGACGGATTTTGTCAGCTCCGTGCACAACGCGGCCGCAGGTCAGGTCGCGATCCACTTAAGGGCCACCGGGCCGAATGTGACCATGACAGGCGGCGATTGCTCCTTCGAGCAGGCACTGCTGAGCGCGAGCCTTCTCACCCGGAATAGCGATGACCCTATTCTCGTGATCGGCGCGGACGAATATCACGAAAAATTATCTCCTCTGTTTGATGCCTCCGTGGCGCAGGCGGGAGTCCCGGCAGACGGAGGCGGCGCCCTCTGCCTCATGCCGGTGACGTCGACATCCCCATTGCAAATATGTCTTTCGTTTTTCTCTTATACCGGAAACAACTCGAAATGCATCATGGAACTCATCAATGCGCTCGGTGGAAGGGAAAGAATCAACGACAAATTCGGGGCCTTAATGGCGGGGATTCCTGCCGCACAAAAAGAAAAGGGAGAGGGGCAATTAAATAAATTCCTGTCTCTCACGGGATACCCCCATCCCGTCATCGATTATCGGAGGTTCGTCGGTGAGTTTGCATCGGCGTCGGCCGTCGCCGCGATTCTGGCGGTCTCGACTGTGAACGCCGATGAAATACCCGGGAACGTCTGCCATCAAGGCCCAGTGCCATTGCGGGGGAAGGGTGTTCTTGTCATGGGATTCGGCAATTACATAACGGCGATGGAGATAAAGCCATGATGCGGGAAAGACGCGTACATGGAGATGTCCTGATCATCGGTTCCGGTGTCGGTGGTCTGACGGCCGGTATAATTATGTCGAAACTTAACCACCGGGTCACGGTCGTGGAAAAAAATCCGCTGCCGGGGGGGTTAATGCGGAGCTATGTCCGGTCCGGCATTGAATGTCCTGTGGGCGTGCATTACATGGGGTCTCTCGGCAAGGGGCAGCCCCTCCGCAGGCTGTGGGATTATCTCGGCGTCACCTCGTTGATACCTGTCGAGCGCATGGGCGTAAATGGCGTCATAGACCGCTATATTTTCGATGATTTTACCTTCGACCTTCCTGAAAGCATTGATGCCTTCGAGGACAACTTGAGACGGGCCTTTCCCTTAGAGCACAGCCAGATTGTAACGATCATGGGCGATCTGAGGCAAATATCCCGTTCCCTGTTTTCGCTCGATATGCTGATGTCCCCGGAGAGGAATTTTCTTTCGCCGGATAACTTTGAATCTATGGGGGAACGCCTCCTCCGCATGGGTTGTTCGGCACGTTTGTTCTCTGTTCTGGGTGTTCCTTCCACACTGATCGGAGTTGATTTACGGGAATGTCCCGCTTTTTATTATCATATGACCCTTGCCTCCTATCTCCTGTCCTCCTGGCGATTGACCTGCAGCGGTTCGCAGATGGCGGACGCTTTTGTATCCCGTCTCAAGTTACAGGGTGGTGATGTCGTTATCGGTGACGGTGTCGAAAGCATCCAGGTAGAGTCGGGACGGGCGAAAGGCGTTGTTCTGCAGTCCGGGCGCATCCTTGAGGCGGAAGTTGTCATCGCCGCCGTTCATCTGGGGATTCTTATTGCCATGCTGCCAGCTGATGCTCTCCGACCCGCCTATGCAGAGAGGGTCGCACAACTCGAAAATACGAAAGGACTCTTTTCTGTCAACCTTGCCGTCGATGCTGATGCGCATGAGTCCTTATCTTATAACATCTACCGGCTCCATGCGGAAGAAGACGGCACCCTGTCCCACGGGATATTCCATCAATTGCGCGACAGCGGGCAGTCGGGAATAAACGTCTTGTCAATGATGGCGATGAACGGTATTGATGAATGGCGAAAGTGGGAGGGAACAACGTCAGGACGGCGCGGCGAGGATTATGTGGAGGCAAAGGAAGAGAAAGCCCGGATCTTCATCGACGAGGCATCAAAGTTATTCGGACATCTCAGGGGAATGAAGATACTTGATATCTATACCCCGTTGACCATCAGAGACCGGGTGAAATCTCCGGGCGGTTCAGCATACGGGATTCTTCGGTCGACAGGACAATTAATGAAGACGGCGTCTTTGAAACGCACATCCATCGCTGGCTTGTTTCTTGCCGGTCAGAACAGCCTGGCGCCCGGAGTTATGGGGACGATGCTGGGATCTTTCCAGACGGTCAGACAAATCATCGGTCATGAAAGATTTACCCGGGAAGTCATGGGGGATTTTCCGTGAAGGTATTGCTCATATCGACAAACACTGTTACCGAGCCTTATCCGTCGTACCCGATCGGCCTTGATTATGTGGCGAATGCCATATCAACACCGCATAAGGTCAAGACAATCGATATGAATGAACTTAGGGCCGGGAGTGGCCTTGTCGAGGTTCTATCTCAATTCATCCCCGATGTCATCGGGTTATCCATCAGAAACATCGATAATGTCGACGCTGCCAATGTGAAGACCTTTATAGGTGAAATTCGAGAATTGATCAGTATCATCCGTCGTCATTCGAAGGGAGTGATCGTCCTGGGAGGCAGCGGGTTTACCATCCTGCCCGGCGAATTGATTATGCTGCTCGATGCTGATTTTGGCGTCATAGGCGAGGGAGAAAGGCTCCAGTTCCTTCTTAAGGCACTGGAACGGAATGGAAGTGTTTCCGGTCTTCCCGGTATTGTAACAAGAAACAGTCCGATTGAGTTCCCGGAACCCTGGTCGCAGCCATTCCCTCGCGGCATTTTCCCGGATCATTCCTATACATCTTTTTATCTGAAAAGGGGAGGCATCCTCAATATCCAGACGAAAAGGGGATGCCCCTTCAAGTGTATCTATTGTACCTATCCCCATATAGAGGGAACAAGGTTCCGCTTTGTAGAGCCGGAGGAAGTCGCCGATACGGCCAGAATGCTTCAGCACGCAGGCGCCAGATACCTCTATGTGACGGATTCGACCTATAACGGCAGCTACGAGCATAGCCTGAAGGTTGCGGCGGCGTTTAAAAAGGCGGGTATTTCGATTCCCTGGGGCGGCTTTTTTGTACCAACGGCCGCCCCGCCTGACTATTACAACATCCTTGCTGATGCGGGGCTGATGCATGTAGAATTCGGCACGGAGACTCTTTCGAACCAAGTACTTGAATCATACGGCAAACCTTTTCAAATTGACGATGTCTTTTCCTCACACAGAGAGGCTCTCGCTGCCGGTCTGCACGTGGCTCATTATCTCATGCTGGGTGGGCCGGGAGAAAATAAAGATACATTGAAAGAGACTTTGGCCAATGCCGATAGGCTGGAAAAAGCCGTTTTCTTCGTTTTCAACGGGATCAGAATTTATCCTCACACTGCCCTGTATGATCTGGCCCTTGAGGAAGGACAGATGGAACCAAAGTGGTGTCCACTCGAACCGAGATTTTACTGGTCGCCGTCCTTGAGTCGTGAGAAACTTATGGATATTGTGATAGATCATGCCTGCAGTCGGAGCAACTGGATTGTCGGTTCCGGATCTCAACAGATGTTCAAGAACATTGCGAAGCTGCATGAACGGGGCAATGTCGGACCCCTATGGGAGCGATTGATACAATGAAGCATGACGTAGAAGCGGCGGGATACATATCTCCGGCTGCTATGACCGGCTTTGTCGCTATTGGACTTGCGTTAATGCTGTCCTTCTTTTTTGTTCGCTTGGCCACTATTCCCCTATCTGTATTTGTTTTATGCTGTGTGGTGGCCCCGTTTTTTCCCTCGAAGGGTTTCTTTTTGCCCGTCAACAGTCGGGGGCATACAGGAAGACCTGCGGTGTCCCTGACATTTGATGACGGGCCCGATCCCGAGACTACCCGTCCACTTTTGCAACTGCTGGACCGGCACGCCGCCAAGGCTGCTTTTTTCGTTACCGGGGAAAAGGCCGCCAAATACGGCGACCTCATTTCGGAGATACTTGCACATGGTCATGACATCGGCAATCATTCATACGGCCACGACCCTTTTTTGATGCTGCGCTGTTCGCAAGAGCTGTATCGGGAAATTGAATCAACGCAAGTCTTGTTGAGAGGCTTCGGTATCTCCCCTACCGCTTTCCGGCCGCCCGTTGGTATCACCAGCCCAAGGCTCGCCAAAGTTCTGCTTCAACAGGGGCTTTACTGCGTGACTTTCAGCTGTCGGGCATTTGACGGCGGGAACAGGCATATTAAAGGACTGTCCAGAAAAATACTGAACAAGGTGAAGTCAGATGACATCATCCTTCTTCACGATATCAAACCAAAAATGGCAATGGACTCGGAATACTTTTTGCGAGAAATTAACATGATCCTTTCCTGTTTGAAAAACAAAGGATTGAAGATAGTTCCTCTTGCCGAACTTTTGGGAAGACCGGTTATGGTGCGGATCAAAAGTAATTGATAATGGCTATGATCGCGATATGAGATTCTGCTGTCTTGTCATTTCCATCGAGGGGATAAATCTTATAAGCAAGTAACAAGATTATCACGTCGCCTCGCTCCAATGATCTTAGATTTAAGATTTCAAAGCGCTCATGAACTTATGAGGCATAAAAATATTTTTGACATGTTGATGGATAGATGATAGGTAAAATAGCTGATGTATTTGGCAAATCATCATGGATGAAGCATGGCACAGCATATCGTATAAGGGGGAGCCGTCAGGCAGTGAGATTCTTGCAGAAGCCCGCGCAGAAACCGGATCACCCTGGTTTTCCGGGCATTTTCCGGGTATCCCGATTCTGCCCGGCATTGCCATCTTGTCCATGGTGACGGATGCGATCACGCATCATGAATCCGAAAAGGGGCAAAAGATAAGGATAGTCGGGATCCGGGGGGTCAGATTCAGGCTACAGGTCAGACCGGACGAGTTGTTGAAAATATCTCTGTCTTCGTCCCATGAGGATGGCGGACTTTCCTATCATTTTAATGTTGTGGTGGAAGGAAAGACGGCATGCACAGGCGTCATTGTGGCTGAGGTGCTACGGAAGGAAAATGCAAGCAATGATTGAATCTCTATGGGTTTCATTACCCGCTGCTTGCGCTGAATAAAATATAACTCCCGAAGATATCCCGTTGCTTGTGGTGGGGTAGTTCATTTACGCAGTGAGGATTATGAATGCTCATGAACAGGAATAAAAAGGCAATGATATTTCGCGTTGCCGAAATTATCATCCACGAATTGAAGCTGGAAGAGATTACGCCGGAAACATTTGATCCCGATCTTGATCTCGTGAATGAACTTGGTGTTGATAGTATGGATCTGGCCACCATAGCCCTTGTGCTTCAGGACGAATACTGTATCATCATCGATGAAGACGATTATCCAAAACTCAGAAACATTCGCATGATAGCCGATTATATAGAGAAGAAGCAGATAGCCTGAACCCAGATGCCTCCCTTCTTGAAGGATTCATGAATACCACGGACATCACAACAATTCCTCAATGCGATAAAGAGACAAAGAAGTGGAAATTTTCCGAGTTGCTGGCCGAGCCTGACGTACGCCGGCGCTGGGAAAAGGTGAGGAAGTTTTTTTTCCTGCGGGAATCTACTTATGACATGACGAACCGCTGCAACATAAGATGCGACGGTTGTTATTATTACGAAGGGGAAAAGCAGTTCGCACAAGGAAACGAGGACCCGGTGGCGTGGCGGGAACTGATGAAAGAGGAAAAGGCGCGAGGAATCACCTACGTAGTTCTGGCCGGTGCAGAGCCGTCTATGGTCTCGCAGCTTCTGAGGGTCTGCTACGAAGAAATGCCGCTGGGGTGTATTGCTACAAATGGTTTTAAACTCATCCCCGCATCAGTCGGCTACAGGATCCATGTCTCCGTCTGGGGAAACGATGAAACGAGCCTGCGCGTAAGAAGGGCAAAGAATCTACTCTCGAAACAGATCGACAATTACCGGGGGGACCCCAGGGCCGTCTTTGTATATACCTTTACGAGAGATAATATAAATGAAGTCTATGAGGTGATGGACACAATTGCCGCACATGACTGCAAGATCACCTTTAATGTTTTTTCATCTCCTGTTGGCTATGCCGGTCCGCTGCGACATAATAAGGATTCCCTTGAACGGACAAGGAACGTCATGCTGGATATTCTTTCCCAATATACGGAATATGTACTCTTTTCCCCCTACAGTGTGGCAGCACATACCTATAAACATGGTCTACACGAGCTCTATGAATGCTCTTATCCGAGAAGGAATCCCTCGACAGATATCGGCCTGGGGCGGTCTTTCAGGCAATACCGGGCGGATCTATCCTGGGACCGAGACGCGGCCTGCTGTGTTCCCGACACGGATTGTGAAGAATGCCGGCATTATGCAGCTGGCAGCGCCATCGTTACGGCACGCCTGTATCGTCATGTGATTGACCCGGACACGTTCAAATCATGGCTTGACTATGTGGATACATACCTTGCAGTTTGGGTTGTGGGTTATGAAAAAGGCGATAACCTCTGCCGCGGACTAATTGCACCACCATGAAAGAGGAGATGATTGACGCCCCTATTTCCCATCTTTTTAGTCGATCAACATGTATGTAAATAGGTGTCTATGAAAACAGTCAGCTCCTTACTGGATAGCGCATGGCATGAGCGTTACAAGAAGATATCCAGTCTGAATATCCGCAGTTCCATCTATGATGTGACCAATCAGTGCAATTTGCGCTGCAAGGGCTGTTTCTTTTTTTCTTCCAACGAACATCAGGCCGCCAACGAGGAAATGGATATTGGAAAATGGTCCCGGTTTGTTCAAAAGGAAAAGGAGCGGGGCGTCAATCTCGCCATATTAATCGGCGGGGAACCGACTCTTTACCTTGACCGGCTCGAGACTTTTTACAATATGCTGCCGACGTATTGCGCGACCAATGGTCTGATAAAGATTCCCAGAGAACGTTTTCCCGATATGATGGTGGGCATATCGCTATGGGGTGATGAGGAAGACGAAAAATTACTCAGGGGGAAAGACACGTTTGCCGTATCTGGCAAGAACTATAAGGGCGATCCTAATACCTATTATCTCTATACGATTACGCCAAAGCAGGTTGGACGGATAGAACACGTAATCAGCAAAATCGCCGATGTTGGTCTGAAGGTCCATTTGCAGTTGCTGACCAATGATGAAAATGTCGATGGCTTTTTCTGGACGGAAGGGAAGCTGAAAGACGTTCGGGCCGAGATGGACGATATGCTTGAAAAATACCCGAGTACCGTTATTTCCTGCAAGTATTATCATGAGATCATCACCACGGGGAGGATGATGAAACGGGCATTTGGATGGGCGGAGTGCCCGTCTGTTACTGAACCGCTGGATAACAGAAATCCTCAGCCCAAGAGGCTCATCCGGTTTATTCGATGGGCTTCCGATCTTCAAACCATGCACCGATGCTGCACCTCTGCAACAAGGGATTGTTCGACCTGCAAGGACGGCGCTGCGCATATGAGCTGGGTTATGGTCAATAAGAGAGGACATCTGAATTCAACGAAGGATCTCCAGAACTGGATTGAAGTGTATGAAATGTTCGCCAAACTTTACCGGTTCATACCATGGTAGCGTCACGCACTCCCCCTCTTCCCGAAACCAAGCAGACAAGGATGAAAAGAATTCGACCCGTGATACTGGGTTATGACGCGGTATCCCCCCTGGGTATCGATATGAAAGACCAGTGGGATCATGCGTTGTGCGGCGCAAGCGGTATTGGTGCGTTGACGCGCTTCCCGCTCCGCGAAGGGTTCCCCGTGAGAATCGCCGGTCAGGTCGAGGATATCGACACTAACGCCTATCCTTTCTTGAAATCCCGCGACATGGCGCTGTGGACATCACCCGTTTTCAGCCATGC